>CAZBKP010000035.1:0-11476 GCA_964492525.1 uncultured Cardiobacteriales bacterium | reverse complement strand
TTGAAAAATAAATACTAATTATCACTAATAAATTCAACAGTATATTCACGGCCTTTTTCTAGAAAAGGGTTGTAGCTAGGATTTTTCCAATAAATGTTATACCGCGCCGTGAAATCGCCATATTTATCTACCAAAAAAGATGCAGACCCTATATAAGAATATCTTATGCACTCAAAAAATGGCGATTATATAAGATTGACCATAAAATAAGAAATATCATATTGAAATAAATGGTTTAATTACCATACACTTTCGTGACTTCTCGATCATTCTCAATACGGCGAACCCAACCATCCCGTTGCATTCTATTGAATAATGGAATCAACTGTTTACGAGAGAGCCCTGTACGATCACGTGCTTCTGCAACCGTAAAACGCTCGCCTAAACTCCGTCCTTGCATAATCTCTTTAACGATGGTGTCGTAAATCGCGGTAGTAAAGACAAGATCATCTTCTGTTGTAATGATAAGGTCTTTTTCTGCAAGTGGGCGCAGTAATCTTCGGATACCGACAATATCCGCTTTACTGAGATCAAACCCTTGTCGATCTGCCTCAATAATAAGATCTAAAATATTTTGAAGATTGTCAGAAAGTTTGCCATCTTCATGTTTTAGAGATGAGACAATTCCACCTTTGATCTTCTGCCAATTCCCATTATCGCAATTCTTGTCTACAAGCGCTTCAACAAGTGCGATTGGATATTTCGTACTTCTCGCAAGTTCTTCACTATTTATCGCAGTGAGCACATTGTTGAGATAAGTATCGCAATCCGCTTGGATTTGATCTAATTTCTCAGGGGTAATCCACCAACGGCCAATCGCAGAAGTATTTTTTGGTGTGGCTACATTTTCTATCTGAACCGTAAATCCATTAAGTGCCAAATCTAAAGTTACTTTTGAAGAGAGATCCGCACTTCTGATCACGACTTTAGGTAAGGTTTCTTCAAGGGTTGTTCGCATTTTGCGATCTAAGGTTCCGACCCAAACGAGTCGTCCTGAACCTATAATCTGACTTCCCCCATGCTGGATCAATAGAAGTGGCTGTCCCCAAAATGCAGGAACTTCCTCTTCCAATTGTAAACGCGCAAGTTTTCCATCTGCATATACGAAACATTTTGCACGTGTATGTGTGGTGCCGAGCGCAACCTCAACAATACTTTGCTTTTTAAGGTTCGAGATGAATTTTGGATCTAATTGAACAATCCAATCCGTACTCATTAAAATTGCATCAGGATTGGCAACTAAGCAACTTCCACGAGAAATAGATTTTTTATTTACCTGCTTCAAGCCAATGGCGGTTCGTGAATAGGGTTGTGCTACCGTAATTTGTTCATGATAACTTTGAAGGGAGCGCACTTTTACACTTTGTCGACCGGGAAAAAGCGTTAATGTATCGTTTTCTTTAACCTCAGCGCCTCGAAGCGTGCCTGTGATTGTTGTACCAATTCCATTGACCGAAAAAACACGATCCACATAGATATGCGCCATGCGATCTAAATCTTCACGATGATCAATCTTAGCGACTCGATCAATAATCATTGCTTTGAGTTCTGCAATGCCATCGCCTTTATATGCACTGACGTGCGCGACATCAGGAAGGATATCCATTGTATTTAAGAAATGTTCAAGCGCCTCATTTTCTACTATGGAAAGTGCTTCTTTATCGACTAAATCACACTTATTTAATACAAGAATGCACTCTTTAATTCCCATTGCAGAGATAATTCTAAGATGCTCCATCGACAACGGTGCCCAACCTTCATCTGCCGCCACGACAAAAAGCACAAGATCCAATCCCCAAACGGCGCTGACCATGTTACGGATGAAGCGCTCATGACCTGGGACATCCACGATCCCAATTTTTGTACCATCGGGTGCAGAAAAATGTGCAAAGCCGAGATCAATCGTCATCTCTCGTAATAATTCTTGTGGGAGATGTGAGGGGTGTATTCCTGTTAATGCTTGAATTAACGATGATTTTCCGTGGTCAACGTGACCCGCAGTTCCTATAACAGCATTCATTCAATAAATCCTAGTGTGTAATCAATTTTCGTTTCATAAGTGCATTACTATACATAATGCCGACAATGAGTGTTAGTCCTATCCCTAAAATGACCATGAGTTTTCCTGCAAATGTAGGGCCCCCCAATGAGGTTGCGCTTTGTGCGGCAGAGGCCATTGTAAAGTTATGGGCAATCGCTGCACCAAAGATCATTCCGATCACCGTCATCGCGGCATCCCCGTCTGCAGTGCCTACTTTTACGATCTGTCTTAATGGGCAACCACTTAAAAAGACGCCGCACGTTCCTACAAGGACCATGGATAAAAAGTTCCACAACCCATCGGTATGCGCAATGGGTTGCATTTCAAATCCGAGTTTATATTTTCCTAAATAAATATTTCCAACCGTTACGATTGCGATTAAAGCAACTACCCCTAAGAGCATGCCAAAGCGCTTAAATAGAATCATATGGCTAATAAACCCAATGGAACAAAACCGTGTTCTTTCGATTAAGAGCCCAATCACAAGTCCTGCAATAATCGATAAGATAACAGGTGCATGCATAGATCCAGGGCCCGCTGTACTTTTTGAAAATAGTTGAGGAGAGAAAATCACAAGCATTAAAAGAACTATGCAGATGATCGGAAAAATCAATCCACCGACAACTTTTTGAGGTTGATTTGCGGGCAGGGCAAAATCTTTCTTAAGAAAAATCACGCCGATGAGAATCCCTACAACTAACCCCACTAATCCAACAACAGCATTAAGATCTCCCCCGCCGATTCGTAAAAAGACACGAAGAGGGCATCCTAAAAAGACAAGGCAGCCCACCATCATAAAAAAGCCAAGCGTAAAGCGTAATACAGGTGCAGAGCCTGCCGTCGGGCGGAAGGATTTAAAGGCAAGTGCGGAAATAAAGGCTCCGATGGCAAAACTTAAGATTTCGGGACGCATATACTGGACAGGTGGCGCATTTTGTAATTTTAGAGCACCTGCACTATCCCTCAAAAAACAGGCCACACATACTCCCATATTGGGTGGATTTCCATTGTATGAAAGCAACAGTGCAAGCCCACCCATAATGAGCCCTACAATGATAAAAGTGATGGTTTTATTCATATTAATGCACCTTCTGTATTAATGTCTCTGAACCCATTCGGATAAAAACTCCTGAATCTCTTCGTACTCATCCTCAAAGAGTGTAACGGGGTATAAAACAACTTTATTATGCTGTATAACCCCCATAATTGGTGTCGGGTAATTTCGCATTTCTTTTAGAATATCCTCAGGATTTTGATCGCTATTTAACATGACAGACCATGTTTTGAACTGCGCTTTTGGTGTCGTTCCTCCACCAATGAGAAATGCATTCGGCTCTAAGATCAATTTTGAAGGATCGATTGCGACTAATTTTTCTGCACGCGATTTATGCCAACTTAACGGCTTAGAAAGAATTGCTTCAATTCGACTCTCAGTAAGCCCATCTTTATTTAAACGGTGAACTAAAATTCTTTCCAGTAACGCATAGGTCTCTTTTCCAGGGCGGAAAACACGCATCATTGGATTTTTTGCCATTTTTTTGATGAGTTCGCTTTTACCAATGATAATTCCTGCTTGAGGGCCCCCAAAAACTTTATCACCCGAGAAGCAGACAATATCTGCACCTGCTTTTAAGTAGCTATTTACAGTGGGCTCACTTTTGATCGAAGGATTTTGATTTCCTGATCCTTGATCAACCACTAAAAGAATATGGGGCGGAAGCTTCTCAGCAAGTTCTTTAATATCCACCTGTTCTGTAAAACCTTCAATATAGTAATTGGACTGATGTACGACGAGTACCATTGCCGTATTGTCATTAATTGCCTCTAAATAATCCTCCACCGTTGTAATATTTGTCGTGCCGACATTACGAAGAATCGCACCCGAGGCTTCCAAAATATCAGGCACACGAAAGCCTCCACCAATTTGGACTTGCTCACCACGAGAAACAATCACCTCTTTTCCCTCAGCAAAGGCTTTCAAAATAAGATTCACAGAAGCCGCATTGTTATTTACGATGATATTATCCTCACCGCCAAAGTTCGCAGAGATCAGCTCTCTGAGTGCCCCCATTCGATTCCCGCGTTTACCGCTCTCAATATCAAATTCTAAATTCGAATATTGGCAAACAAGTTCTCCTGCCTCTTCCCAAGCTGTTTTAGAAAGCGGAGAGCGACCTAAATTCGTATGAACAATAATTCCTGTTGCATTAATGACACGCTGAGTATGGAGTTTATACCGCGTCTTTAAAGCGACTTGAATCTCTGATAAAAGTGTTTCTAATGAAAAATCATCCGTTCCTTGTAAGCGCTGTCTATACTGGTCGATCTCTGCGCGAAGAATATCCGTGACAATCGGGCGACTTAGTAAAGGGATAAATGAAGCAATCTCTGGATAATTGAGCAACTTTCCCACTTGAACAATTTTAGACAACGCCATGCGATTCCTTTTATCAAAATAATAGATGCGTAAGTATTATAGACATTTTGTAAAGGAATATCATGATTGTTTTTTTACAAAAACAATTACTTAACGTTGCGAATTACTTTAACTTCAGATCAGTTGTGTAAGGAAACTTTAAGATAAATCCTGAAAACTGTAAAAAATCATATTCAAGTTCAGTAACCGTTTTATCTGTAACACAAATATTTCTAAGAATGAGAAGTAGTTCACGTTTATTGTTTGTAGATAATGTCGATAATTGTTCTAATATCTCAGCTGTTTTATCCATCCAATTAGGGTCACGAATGATTTCAATACTCTCTACCTTTTGATGCGGGAAATTTTCACGAATAATATTTCTAAGTGTACTATTTCGTCTTATGGGCTCTAACTGCGTAACTTTATCCATCATTACGGCACACAGCCAAATGATCTCTTTTGATTTATCATCCCACACGCAAGGTATTTTGGGTAGTTGAGATGACTTTGGTAGCATCTGTCGAATTAAATATTCGAATGAAAAACTGCGAAATGTTTTATCACCAAGCGTATATAGAGCATTTATATTTTGATAAATTTCTGAAATCGAATCCGATGTCATTGTCTTCATCGCTTGCAAAACGATACGGAGCAGTACACTTGGATACGGCAATTTGCTCTCCATTACAGCGATTTCAGCTTTAGATAGCTCATTCAATTTTACATTGATCAATGAATCCATTTGAGAATGACGCTGATTAGGATGTTTTGATAACATCAATGCATAAATTGGATAGATACAATATTCTTTTGAAGAGAGTAATCGTTTAAGTTCAGGTGAGAGTCTCTCGGTCACCTCAGCACTTCTAGGGAGAACGACATCATTCCCTATACTATCTGCTAATACAGCACCTGCAATGGGAAGTGCATAAGGTGCACCTTCTAACTCTGAATTGGATTTATTGATATTTCTATTATTTTTCTGTGTTGCTTTTTTTAAAGTCTCTTCAAAACTCACTCCTATTTCATCAGAGATAAGCGCTGTTCGTTCACTCATCTTTTCTTGATCCAGCGCTGTCATCATTACCATTATCGATTCTAACCGTTTATCGATGGGAGGATGCGTTTTAAAAAAATTAAATCGAACCGTATTCGAAAAGTAAAAATGCTGATACTCAGGACTTTCTGCCTTTCCAAATAACGCATCCTGAATACTCGTCTCTTTGACATTATTCATTGATTTTAGCTTTAATAAAAGAGTATAAATCCCTGCTGCTTGTCGTGTACTACTTACCGCATTACTATCCGCAAAAAATTCTCTTCTCCGTGATATAAATGACTGAATTAATTTTCCAAAAAACTGAAGAATCAGACTAAATATCCAAATAACCGCTCCAATTAAAATCAATAAAAAGACAAGTGCAAATCCCTCTTTTGAACGTCTACCACTCACCCTCACTTGATCTAACGCAGTTCCAACGATTCTTATCGCAAGTATTGAAAGCGCCATAAAACCAAAAATAACAGCAAGGATATGACGATTCATTTTCGTATCTCCATCTGCAATATGACTGATCTCATGTGCGATTAATGCTTTCATCTCATCTCTAGTAAGTTGCTCAATTGCACCTCTTGAGATTGCGACAACGGAATTTTTACCAATATACCCTGCCGCAAAGGCATTAATTGAACGATTTTCTAGTTGAACATAAACACTCGGGGGCGGAATGTTCGAGGCAATTGCCATCTCAATCACATATTGATTAATCAATTTATAGTAAGGATTATCAGATCGGTGCGTAATTTCTTCGGCACCCAATGCTCTTGCGATCGTATCGCCTGTCGGAACGGAAGCAAATTTGTAAAAGTATGCACCTATGATAAATATAACTACGCCAGATGTAATTGCGATCGAATAAGGTGAAAGCCATTCAAAGTGATCGTTAAAGCTAAATTTGCCATTTAATGCATGATTAAAATTTATTCTGGCAAGAATAACGTGAAGAATACCAATCAAAGTCATTGTCGAGAGAAGAAATAGCCCATACAACATAAAAGTCTGGCGATTAAGGCGGTGTTGAACAGAAAAGAATTGCTCTTTTTTCATAAAAATCTCGTTAAGTAATTCACATTATTATGCGATTATAGACGGAGATTGATTCATTACCAATAACTCTATATAGAATTTAATTCGTCATCACTCTGACATAGAGATTTCTTAAGATTAAATGGCATTTCATTTTTAAGAGGTTTCTATGAAAAATTTTCTCTATACCGCATTTGCATTAAGTTGTTTACATCTTTCATCCTTTGCTTTTTCCGAAGAAAACTTTGCATTAATCGGTAGCTATTCACTGCCAACACGTACTATTTATAAAGATCGCCCAATGGGTGGGCTCTCTGGGATTGTGTATGACACGAAAAATAATCTTTATTATGCGATTTCAGATACTAGAAATACGAAAAAAGAAGGTCCTTCTCGCTTTTATTCTCTTTCGATTGATTTAGATAAAAAGGGAATTCACAACGTTGAGATTAAAAATATGAGCGATCTACTCGATCAAGAGGGAAAGGAGATTAAACAAGGAGAGGTGGATGCTGAAGGAATCGCGTTGCTCCCCAATGGAGAGGGTATTTATTGGTCTTCTGAGCTCGGCTCAGGATTAAGGACCGCAAATTTTTCAGGAGGATTGATTGATGCATATTCTAGTTTAAATGATCATCCATTCCAGTCACTCGTGGTCACTAATCTATTATAACTTGATCACTTATTTTTAGATTTTAGTCTTGTGATTATTTTTAAGTTTAGCTATTATCCTAAAAAATTTAGTAGGTTATTTATATGGATGATAAATCAGTTAATTTCTTATCGATAAAAGTAAGAAGAAAGCAATTTGATTTATCTTTATTTCAGGGATTGGAATTGAGATCATTCAAGGAGAAAATTTTGCATCTTATAGCCATTTTCTATTTAGTTTCTCACTCTCTTTGAAATAGCTGAATGACTAAGTCTATTCATCCAATACCTGAATCTGAGAGTTCAGAGCAACGTGAAGATTTGGCCTTAAAAGGACTTGTGCTCTTAGCAGGCTTTCATGGTATTGCGGTGAATCCTGAAGATATTACCCATAATTATGATCCTGAACATACAGGGCTATCCCAGTCCCAATGGCTTCTTGCTGCAAAACATTTAGAACTCAAAGCCAAGTGTATTAAACAGTTGAGTAGTCGTCTTCACTTAGCCGCGTTACCTGCGCTTGCTTGGAGAGCAGATGGAGAGCACTTTATTATTGCACGGGTCGATGATGAGAAAATTCTGATCCATGATCTCAGACTCGGAAAACCTGTCATATTAACCCATGATGAATTTAATGAAAGATACGAAGGCAAAATCATTGTTGTTGCTTCTCGTGCCTCTATTTTAGGTGAGCTTAGAAAGTTCGATTTTACTTGGTTTATTCCTGCGGTTATTAAGTATCGAAAGATTTTAGGAGAAGTCTTAATTATCTCCATTTTTGTCCAGCTCTTTGCATTGATCACCCCCCTATTCTTTCAAGTGGTGATGGATAAAGTATTGGTTCATCGTGGGCTGACAACCTTAGATGTCATTGTGACCGCATTACTCGTTATCACCCTCTTTGATATTATCTTAAATGGTTTACGAACTTATATTTTTGCGCATACTACAAGTCGTATCGATGTCGAATTAGGTGCCCGTCTTTTTCGCCACATGTTAGCGCTTCCCATTGCGTACTTTGAGTCTCGTCGCGTGGGTGAAACCGTTGCACGTGTACGCGAGCTTGAGCAAATTCGGAACTTTTTAACAGGGCAAGCCTTAACCTCACTGTTAGATCTAATGTTCTCGTTTATCTTTATCGCCGTCATGATCTATTATAGTTTTTGGCTTACGCTGATTGTCCTCGCTTCTCTCCCTTGTTATGCCTTTTGGTCTGCATTCATCAGTCCTGTACTAAGAGCAAGACTTAATGATAAGTTCTCAAAAAGTGCTAATAATCAATCCTTTTTGGTCGAATCTGTCAGTGGTGTGGGTACGATTAAGGCGATGGCTGTTGAACCTCAAGCGACCACGCAATGGGATAAGCAACTTGCCGCTTATGTACATTCAAGCTTTCGTGTGACACGGTTAGCCACGATTGGTCAGCAAGGGGTTCAACTCATTCAGAAACTAGTTTCAATTGGAACCTTATGGCTGGGAGCACAGATGGTCATTAAAGGCGAGATGACGGTAGGCCAGCTCATTGCCTTTAATATGTTAGCAGGACAAGTGGCAGCACCCATCGTACGCTTGGCACAATTATGGCAGGACTTCCAGCAAGTAGGAATCTCTGTTGCACGCTTGGGTGATATTTTAAATACCCCTACTGAAAATCCTCAAAGTAAATTAGCCCTCCCTCCGATACAAGGGAAAATAGAGTTTGAAAATATTGTTTTTCGATATCGTCCCGATGGACCTGAAATTCTTAAAAATACAAATCTTGTGATTCATGCAGGAGAGATCATCGGGATTGTGGGGCGTTCTGGATCAGGTAAAAGTACCTTAACAAAACTCGTTCAACGTATGTATGTCCCAGAGAGAGGACGTGTCCTGATTGATGGAAATGATCTTTCTCTTGCAGACCCCACATGGTTAAGACGACAAGTCGGCGTCGTCTTACAAGAAAATCTTCTTTTTAATCGTTCAGTCAAAGAGAATATTGCCCTCGCAGATCCTGGAATGAGCCTTGCACGAGTCATTGATGCGGCAAAACTTGCGGGTGCCCATGAGTTTATTATGGATCTTCCTGAAGGGTACGACACAATGGTAGGTGAACATGGTTCTACGTTATCTGGAGGGCAACGCCAACGCATTGCGATTGCGCGCGCACTCATCGGAAATCCTCGAATCTTAATTTTTGATGAAGCCACAAGTGCATTAGATTATGAGTCTGAACATGCCATCATGAAAAATATGCAGGCGATTTGCAAAGGTCGAACGGTGCTCATCATTGCGCATAGGCTTTCGACGGTAAAGATGGCACATCGTATTATTGCAATGGATAAAGGTGTCATTGTTGAAGAAGGCACACACCATGACTTATTGCAAAAAGAGAATGGCTATTATGCCTATCTTCATCAACTCCAAAATGGCTAATAGGAGATAGCGTCGCGTATGGGATTATGGAAGGAAGGAATCTTTGCAATGCTCAAACGCTATCGAGCTGTTTGGAAATCGGTTTGGAGTGTGCGCGAACAACTTGATCCGCCAAAGCGAGAAGCGGATGAACGTGCATTCTTACCTGCACAACTTGAACTCACTGAAACCCCAATCTCTGCCCTTCCTAAATGGACAGCACGACTCGTGATGCTCTTCTTTTTAATTACCCTTGTGTGGGCAATTGTAGGCCGTTTTGAAATTGTCGCCACCGCTCAAGGAAAAACGGTATTAAACAAACGAAGCAAATCCATTAAAAGCCTTGAAGATAGTGGGATTGTTAAAATCTATGTCAATAATGGTGATGAGGTGAACCAAGGGGATCCTCTGGTGGATCTTGATTTTGCAGGTGCAGAACAAGATCATGAAAAAGCAGAACAGTCATTAGAGGCAGCCCTTCTTTTAAAATACCGATCTGAAGCGCTCTTAAAAGGCTTAGATCAAAATACATTACCCATTATTGAGGCCACGCCAACCGAACGAATTACCCAAACAGAGCTTGATCACGCAGAAACCTTGGTTCAAAACCAATTTAAACTCTGGCAGGCACAGGATGACCGACTTCAAGCGAGTATTCGTCAGAAAGAAGCGGAATACCAAACGACCGCAACGCAAGTTGAAAAACTGAAACAGAATATCGCACTGATCGAAGAAGAGATTGCAGATTATAAAAAGCTCATGGATGCTAAAAGTAAAGGGGTATCAAAGCACCAATATAATCAAAAGAAACAGGATTTGATTAACTCAGAGCATGAACTTACCGCACAAGAGAGTCGCTTGGTTGAGATCACTGAAGGGCGTATTCAACTCGAAAAAGAACGAGAGTATGCGAAATACCAATTGAGGCAAGAGACGCTAGAGAACTTACGCCAAAGTGAGGAGAATATCCCACTCTATCTTGCGGATAAAGCGCGTGCCGCACACCGTATTCAGCAATCGAAAGTCGTGGCTCCTGTGAATGGAACGGTTCAACAACTTAACATCCATACCGAAGGTGGGGTTGTTTCTCATGGCGAAGAATTAATGGTCGTTGTTCCTGAAGGCGATACTATGGAAGTTGAGGCGTTGGTTCCGAACAAAGATATTGGATTTATTGAACCTAATCAAGAAGTTGTTGTCAAAATTGAGAGTTTTCCTTATACTCGCTATGGGTATGTTACGGGGAAAATCAAGAGCATAAGTTTTGATGCCATTGAACATAAGGATTATGGATTGGTGTATCAGGCGATCGTAACGTTAGATCAGGATTACCTAGTGATTAATGGGAAGAAAATTCCATTAACAGCGGGGATGAATGTGACGGCAGAGATCAAGATACGGGATCGAAGCGTGATTAGTTATTTCTTGAGCCCACTGCAGACGAAAGTGGGTGAGAGTATGAGGGAACTATGATGTGATATCACAAGATTGGTTATTAACGCGTTGTGTGGTGGAGGGTTAATTAGAAGGCTTAATTAAATATATTGATGATGTATTTAATTGAGTTTTTTTAAATTGTGCCAATAAGGCATTTATCTATCAAGGAGAGAAAGATGACACAACATGTATGGGTTAGTAATGTAATAAGAACTGATGCAACAGACTGGTTTGATTATGAACCATTTGTAGAAGAAAAAATTGATGCACAACTATTGCTTCAATATGAAAATTTGTTATCTAAAAAAGAGCGTGAAAAAATAAAATCTAATTATGATAGATTTTCAGCTAATGCTCTTGCTATGATCAAAAAATTTAGAGAAAAAAAAAGAATAGCACCTGAATATGTCCCAACACGTTTTTATAAAATGCCAGAACAGCCTTTGGT
>CAZBKP010000034.1:0-11985 GCA_964492525.1 uncultured Cardiobacteriales bacterium | reverse complement strand
CGAACGCCGATCGTAGAAGAAAGTCGATTGTTCACACGTTCACTAGGTGAAGTTACAGATATTGTTGAAAAGGAGATGTATACGCTTACGGATCTTGATCAAAAGACTCACTTAGCACTTCGACCAGAATTGACAGCAAGTATTGTTCGATCGGGTATTCAACATGGATTATTCTATAACCAAGTACAGAAACTTTGGCAGATTGGTTCTGTTTTTCGTTATGATAAACCTCAACAAGGACGTTATCGTCAATTTAATCAGGCAGATATAGAAGTTTTTGGTATTGATACCCCCGATGTGGATGCTGAAATTTTAGCCATGATATATCGTTTATGGCAAAATTTAGGAGTGGATAAGTTTGTTACCTTAGAATTGAATTCTATGGGGACAGCGATATGTCGTAAACAATACCGAGAGGCACTAGTCTCTTATTTTAATGAGCATGTCGATTTATTAGATGAGGATAGTAAGCGTAGATTGGCTCAAAATCCTCTGAGAATTTTAGATTCGAAAAATCCTGATATGCAGTCACTTTTAAATAATGCCCCTAGATTATTAGATCACTTAACAGAAGAAGCGAAAGCTCATTTTGATACTTTGTGCCGCTACTTAGAAGCACTAGATGTTCCATTTGTCATTAATCATCGGATAGTTAGAGGAATGGATTATTATACCAAAACGGTGTTTGAGTGGACGACAGATCAGTTAGGTGCTCAATCGACCATTTGTGGCGGTGGTCGATATGATTCAATGGTAGAGGAACTAGGTGGACATTCGACGCCAGCAATAGGATTTGGTTTAGGTGTCGAGCGTCTTCTTCTTTTATGCGAACAAGTTGCTCCTTTTTATAAAAATAGTGATTTAGATATCATTTGTTTATTTTTAGGAGAAGATGCGAAAGCGCATGGATTACCTCTTATTGAAAATATCAGAACAAAGTTGCCTTTGCTAAAAATTCAAACAGTTTTTGGCAATACAAGTATGAAGTCTCAAATGAAAAAGGCAGATCAAAGTGGTGCATTGTTTGCGCTCATTATTGGAGAAAATGAACTTCAAAGCCAAGAAGTTGTCATTAAAGATTTGAGAAATAGTGGCGAACAACAAACTATTAGTATGAATGATTTAATACAATGGATTTCTAATCAATTTAAATAGAGAAAAAGCAAATGAGTTTGAATGAATTTGAAACGGATGATCAAAAAGCAGAAGCACTCATAGAGTGGTTAAAGCAGAAAGGAATTTTAATTGTTATTGCTATAGCAGTTTTAATTGGAGGTATCGTTGGGTGGCATTATTATAAGGGTGAACAACATAAAGGAAAGAAAGATCAGTCTGACATGTTTTATCAATTTGATAAGACCCTTTCTCAGAATAATTTTGACCAAGCCCTTTTTGATAACATTCAATCAACAAGTGATGATGCCTATCAAAATATTACAGGTTTGATGAAAGCAAATTATGAGTTTGAAAATCAGCAAATTGATCAAGCGATTGAAACGCTTATTGCCGATGCCAATAAAGCAAAAGATCCATCGTTAAAGGCATTAACCAATCTAAAATTAGCCCAATTATATTATGCTAAAGCAGAATATGATAAGGCACTTTCTGTATTAGATAGTATTCATGAAAAGGCATTCGATAGTGTCATAAAAGAGTTGATGGGAGACATTTATGTCAAACAGGCTCGTTATGACCTTGCAAGAGCAATCTACGAAGAAGCGCTCTCTTTAAACAATACTCCATATTTACAAAAAAAATTAGGGCTAATTAAAGGTAAATAAATTATAGTAGCCTAATTATTTACGAATTTTATATGACTTAAAGGTACAAACAATGAATAAAATGAAACTTTCTGTTGCATTATCATGTGCACTCTTATTAACAGGATGTTCTGGTTTTTTTGTTGGGAAGAGCAATGCCCCAACTCCGACTCCTATTGATACGTCAGTTGTAAATAATGCTGTTAAAGTTAATTGGATAGCATCCGGTTTAGGTAAAACAACTGTAGATCAAGGATTGCGTTTTACTATAGGACAAAGTGGTAGTACGCTTTATGTTGCGAATGCTAATGGAAGTGTAAGTGCAGTTGACGCTAATTCAGGTGCGAAACGTTGGACAAAAAAAGTTAAATCGCTTTATACAGGAGCAGGTGCAGATCAATCAAATGTTTATGTTGCAACTAGTAATGGAAAGCTAATTGCTTTAAATCAAGCCAATGGCGATGAAGTTTGGGCGGCAGACTTATATGGATCTGCAATTACAACTCCTGTAAGTATAAATGGAACAAGAGTCGCGGTTAGGACATTAGGAGGTTCTTTAGAGACCTTTGAAGCGGCATCAGGTGAACCAAGTTGGGCATATATGGTCGCAGCGCCTGAAATGAATTTAAGAGGTGGTGCTGCACCAATAGTGATTGGTAAAGATTTATTGGTTCCTACTGATATTGGTCTATTGGGTTTATTAAACGCAGATACAGGTGCGGTTATTTGGGGACAAAGTCTTTCAAAAACTCGATATGGTGGGCATATGGGGCGTTTGTCAGACATTGATGCAGAACCTGTTGTAGAGAATGGTGTTATATATGCAGGTGTTGCAAAAACTGGTGTTTCTGCAATTTCACTAAAAACAGGTGCTAAGTTATGGAGTACATCTAAGGGTGTTTACTCGGGGCTTGTTGGCGATGGCCAGAATCTTTATGTTGCTTATGGTGACGGTACTGTGGGTGCACTTGCTAAGAAAAATGGTAATGAGCTTTGGTCAAGTGTTGCCTTGAAAGCACGTAAATTAACGAGACCTGTATTGATCCAAGGTAAAATTGTTTTAGGTGACTATGAAGGATATATTCATGTCCTAGATACATCAACAGGTCAGTTAATAGGATCAACTAAAGTCGGTAAGAAAGGCTTTTTGCCTGATGTATTGTCATATAATGGCAGTGCTATATTCCAAGACTATTCAGGAAATATTTACAGAGTATCTTTATAAATGAATGAAACACCTATATTTGCATTAGTAGGACGGCCTAATGTTGGTAAATCAACCCTATATAATGCATTGACTCGATCTCGCGATGCTTTAGTCGCGGATCAACCTGGTTTGACGCGTGACAGAAAATATGGAAAAGGTCGAGTAGGTGATGAGGATTATATTGTTCTTGATACTGGAGGATTATCTGGCGACGAGAACATGATGGATGATCTAATCGCAAAGCAAGCATGGAAAGCTGTAGAAGAAGCCGATATTATTTTATTTATTGTAGATGGAAGAGCAGAAATCTCTTCATATGATGAAGAGATAGCAAATCGTATCAGACGACTTGGTAAGCCATGTTTATTAGTTGTAAATAAAATAGAAGGTAAAGATGATCTACTTGCGGTCTCCCCATTTTATGCTTTGGGGTTAGGAGATCCCATTGGTATTTCCGCGGCTCACAATCGTGGTATTTATGATCTTGTAGAGTGTACTTTTGATTTGTATCGCTCTTTATATGAAACTGAAGATTATTTTATTGATGATGAAACGATTGTTGATCAAGATGATATTGATGAAAATGATTTAATTGAAGATACAGGTCCGATTCGCTTGGCAGTGTTGGGTCGTCCAAATGCTGGAAAGTCTACTTTAATCAATCGAATTTTAGGTGAAGAACGTGTTCTTGCAAGTGATATTGCAGGAACAACGCGTGATAGTATCGAGATTCCTTTTGAAAAAGAGGGTAGAGAGTTTGTTTTAGTGGATACCGCAGGCATTCGTAGACGAAGTCGCATTGATGATAAAATTGAAAAATTTAGTGTTATTAAAAGTATTGAAGCGATGCAACGATCAAATGTTGTGGTATTCGTTTTTGATGCACATGAAGGGCTATCAGACCAAGATGCGAGCTTATTGGGTTCAGTTTTAGATTCAGGTAGAGCGTTGGTTCTTGCAGTTAATAAATGGGATCATTTACCAGAAGATGAGCGAAATTGGATTAAGCAAGAGTTTACTCGCAAATTTGCGTTTATTGATTTTACAAAGCCTATTTTTATCTCAGCATTGCATGGTACCAATGTAAATCAAGTTCTTAATATGGCAATCGAAGCATTTGATAACGCAATGCGTCGGTTTACAACGAATGAGCTTTCTAATATTTTAGAAGCTGCGGTTCACAAGCACCATCCACCCGTTGTACAGGGATTGGCTCCAAAATTGCGTTATGCGCATCAAGGTGGTAAAAATCCTCCTAGAATAGTTATTCATGGCTCAAGAATTAAACATGTCAAGCCCGAATATAAGCGCTATTTAGAAAATACCTATCGTGACGTTCTTAAAATTGTTGGGACTCCTGTTAGATTAGATTTTCGCTCAGGAGAGAATCCTTATGCTGTTGAAAAGGCGCAAACTAAAGTTCAGGCGGATAAACAAAAACTTGCCAACTCAAAAGGTAAGCATTTGAAGAAAAAACGATAATTATTAATATTTTTGCTCAAGGATAAATGAAATGTGTGGAATTGTAGGTGCAATTGCCGAACGAAATGTTACCCCTATATTGATTAGAGGACTCCAGCGTCTCGAGTATCGAGGATATGATTCTGCGGGCATTGCACTTATTAAAAACCATAAATTAGAACGCATTCGAAGTGTCGGTAAGGTCAATGAGCTTGAAAAACTCATTGATGCTTCTAAAATTTCAGGGACAATAGGGATTGCTCATACAAGATGGGCAACGCATGGTATCCCTCATGAGAGAAATGCCCATCCTCAGAAAAGTGAAAATATTGCTGTAGTGCATAATGGTATTGTTGAAAATTACCAAGAGCTTAAAGCAGAATTATTGAATGGATATGTCTTTGAGTCAGAAACGGATACAGAAGTTATTGCTCACCTTATCCATAAATATAGAAAGGAGACAAAAACACTTTTAGAAGCGGTACAACTTTCTTTGGCTAAATTACAGGGTGCTTTTAGTATTGCAGTTATTGATGAAACCTCTCCTGATCGTCTGGTTGCTGCGAGAAAAGGAACACCTTTAGTTGTGGGTATAGGCGTAGAAGAAAATTTTGTAGCATCTGATCCTTTTGCACTTTTACCTGTTACGCATGATTTTATTTATCTAGAAGATTTTGATTGTGTCGAAATTACGCGAGATAAAATTAATATTTACGATCGCGCAGGTAAATTAACTAAACGTCCTATTAAAACGCTTCATACTCAAGATGATGCCGCTGATAAAGGGCTTTTTAAACACTACATGCAAAAAGAGATTTTTGAGCAGCCTAAAGCTATCAATGATACGTTGCATGAGTGTCTCTCATTGTCTCTACCCGAATTAATTAATGATAATACTTTTAATTTAGATAAAGTTAAATCAATCTATATTATAGCATGTGGCACGAGTTACCATGCGGGACTCGTTGCAAAATATTGGTTTGAATCAATTGGAATTATGTGCCAAGTTGAAGTGGCGAGTGAATATCGTTATCGTGAAAGTGTTACTCCTGAAGGATGTTTGTTAATTAGCATTTCTCAGTCAGGTGAAACGCTTGATACGATTGAGGCAATTAAACTTGCAAAAACGAAATCATTTATTGGGTCTTTAGCGATTACAAATAGTCCTGATAGTGCCATTACTCGTGAATGTGATTGGACGATTTTGACACATGCAGGAAGAGAAATTGGTGTTGCCTCTACAAAAGCATTTACAACTCAGTTATCTATACTTCTTTTATTAGTTGAGAAGTTTGCAAAAGGTAAAGATGTTAAGATTCAAGATGCACTAAAATCACTTCCTGTTTATACAGAGTCTATGCTTGCATTAGATGAGGCGATTGCGAATCTAAGTGAGCAATTTGCAGAATCTCACAATGCGCTATTTGTGGCTCGAAGTGTTTTCTATCCGATTGCGATGGAAGGGGCGTTAAAGCTTAAGGAAATATCTTATATTCATGCGGAAAGCTATCCTGGAGGAGAGTTGAAACATGGTCCTTTAGCCTTAATAGATGCTCAAATGCCTGTGATTGCAATTGTAATGAATGATGGATTGTCCGATAAAATGATTGCAAATCTTGAAGAGATTAATGCTCGCAAAGGACAACTTTTTATATTCAAAGAACGTAGCGTAACTCAACATATTGGTTTTGGGACAATCATTGAGCTTCCTGAACTTCCTAAAATGAGTTCACCTATCCTTGTGTCAATTGCTTTACAGCTATTTGCGTATCACGTTGCTTGTATTAAAGGAACGGATGTTGATCAACCAAGGAATTTGGCGAAGTCAGTTACGGTCGAATAGGTCTTGATAATCTATCATTGACCATTGTGGGGTGACAATTAAGTCTTAAACTAGACAAAATAATTTTAAACTACATCGCTAAAGTTTTGAACTAGACAAAATAGTTGTAAACTAAAACCAACCCAGCTATGCTGTAAAAAAGTATACTGGATTTTTTATTATGACTAGAACAAAATCTTCATTCTCTGACGTACAAATTACCCGTCGTATTAAAGATGGTCGTGGTCAAGGGTATGGCAAGAGTTATACTCCATGGTTAACAGTACAAGAAGTTCCTTCCTTAGGGCGTTCTCATCGTGTTTATTCTCATAAAACTGAGCGGGTTCATCATTTACTTTCTGATTTAGAACTTGCTGTTTTTCTCAGCCTTGAGTGGGAGAATAGTGTGTTAGATATACGTGAGCAGTTTCCTTTGCTACTGAGTGACACCAAACAAATTGCATTAGATAGTGGAATTAAGCATCCTTCTATCCGAGGTGTGATGCAGGTCATGTCTACTGATTTTTTGGTGGATAGTAAAGATAAGCAGTTTGCGATTCAAGTTAAGCCCGCTACTGCTCTACAAGATGAACGTACTTTAGAAAAATTAGAGCTAGAACGTCGTTATTGGCAGCAAAAGAAAGTTCCTTGGTTTATTTTTACGGATAAAGAAATAGATTCTGTTGTAAAAGAAAATATTGAATGGCTTTATTCAGCTAAAACTGAGGTGCTTTCTGCAGAACTATTATCACAACTACCAACACTAGCTTGTATCTTGCAAGACAATGGAGATAAAAATATTATCACTGTTTGTAAGCGAGTGGATATTGCTTATGGTTTAGAATTGGGTAAAACATTAAGTGAAGTTAGAGCATTAACTGCAAATGGTTTTATTAAAGTGAATATTTATAAACCGTTTAGATCAAATAACTGTGCGGATCTAAGGATTGCTCAAGTAGTCAATGTAGAGGAGTTAGTCTATGTGGCAAATTAATGAGGTTGTACTATTTGACAATGATCCATATCGCATTCTAGCAATAAAGAATGGGCAAATTATTTGGATACAGATACGTTTAGAGAAAGGAGTTCCAAATACTATAGCCGAGTTATTGCTAATGCAATATTTAGAAGAAGGACGCTTAATTAGAACGGATGACCCTTATGTATATCTTGATTTAGAAGAACCAGCTATAGGTTCTGTAAGCTTCCAAAAGCGTGAGGAGGACTATCGAAAAATTCTTCCTATTATTAATAGTAAAGATTGCTTTGATCCTAGAGTCAGAAGTGAGCTTGTTGAATATGTAATTCAAGAATATAAGATTACTAAAACCACAGTTTATAAGTTATTGCGGCGTTATTGGCAGAGAGGCCAAACTCCTAATGCATTAATCCCTGATTACAAAAATAGTGGTGCGCCAGGAGAAAGACGATCGGCGATAGGAACAGCAAAAATTGGCCGAGCTAGAGAATATGGTGAGGGTGAAGGGATCAAGGTTACACCTGAAATA
This sequence comes from uncultured Cardiobacteriales bacterium, assembly GCA_964492525.1. Classification (GTDB taxonomy): domain Bacteria; phylum Pseudomonadota; class Gammaproteobacteria; order Cardiobacteriales; family Wohlfahrtiimonadaceae; genus Wohlfahrtiimonas. The sequence goes on along the minus strand of CAZBKP010000034.1, from coordinate 4,227 downwards.
GAACGCCTTTTTAGATTGACGATAGAAAAGCATCTACTGAATCAAAAGGGAATAAAAACTACAGTTGCCTATAGAAGATTTATAGATTTATTTGCCCAATATTTTCCTCGCATTACTCAAGAGAATTACCCAACTCTACGGCAGTTTCGTTATTTTTATGATCGAGAGTATCCTAAAGCTCAGCGCTTAAAGTCTAGAATAAAAACAGGGGTATATAGAAAAGATGTACGACCATTAAGTAGTACAGCAACTTCTCAGGCGCTAGGCCCAGGTAGCCGTTATGAAATTGATGCCACTATTGTTGATATTTATCTAGTGGATCACAATGATCGTCAAAAAATTATAGGAAGACCGACACTTTATATCGTGATTGATGTATTTAGTCGAATGATTACAGGTTTTTATATTGGTTTTGAACCCCCATCTTATGTAATAGCGATGCAGGCTTTTGTAAATGCTTGCTCTGATAAAACGGCTATTTGTGCTCAGCATGATATTGAAATTAGTAGCTCAGATTGGCCGTGTGTAGGTTTACCAGACGTATTACTTACTGACCGTGGTGAGTTAATGAGTCATCAGGTTGAAGCCTTGGTCTCAAGTTTTAATGTGCGTGTTGAAAGTGCTCCACCTAGACGTGGTGATGCTAAAGGAATTGTGGAAAGTACGTTTAGAACGCTTCAAGCCGAGTTTAAGTCCTTTGCGCCCGGCATTGTGGAAGGCAGGAGGATTAAAAGTCACGGTGAAACAGATTATAGGTTAGAAGCATCTTTATCAGTATTTGAGTTTACACAAATTATTTTGCGCACGATTCTATTTAGAAATAACCATTTGGTAATGGATAAATATGATCGAGGTGCTGATTTTCCTACAGATTTACCATCTATTCCTATTCAGTTATGGCAATGGGGGATGCAGAGCCGAACTGGTAGTTTGAGGGTTGTGGAGCAAGAGCAGTTACGAGTAGCGTTACTACCTCGTCGAAAAGCCTCTGTTTCTTCATTTGGCGTTAATTTATGGGGATTATATTACTCAGGGTCAGAGATTCTACGCGAGGGTTGGTTGCAACGGAGTACTGAGATAATTAGACCTCAAAATTTAGAGGCTGCTTATGATCCAATACTAGTTGATACGATTTATTTGTTCCCTCAAATTGGTAGCCGTGTATTTTGGCGTTGTAATCTAACAGAGCGAAGTCGGCAATTTAAAGGCCTTTCTTTTGAGGAAGTTTGGGACATACAAACACAGGAAAAACACAATAAAGCCAATGCGAAGCAGGATGAATTATTTAAACGTAGGGAACTTGAGCTGTTTATTCAGCAAACTATTCAAAAAGCGAACAAGCTAATGCCTAGCATAACTGAGACAAAATCAAAACGCATTAAACAGATTAAAACCAATAAGAAAGAAGCGGTGGTCATAGAGCGTAAAAAGCGTGCAGAACTTTTGCAATCTAGTTCAACAGGTAAAGAAGCTAAGATAATTCCTTTCAATGCATCAGAAATAGATGAGCAAGAGGATTACAGCTTACCAACCTATATACCTGAGTTATTTCAGGATTCCCCAGAGGAAGATGAATAATGAGTGTTACCCAAATTCAGGCAGTTTATCGTGAGACAGGTGTAGAGGCTTATCGTGGCAATCCTTTTATTGAAGCTTTACCACCATTACAAGAGTCAGTGAATAGTGCGGCATCTCTGAAATCTTTTTTACAGATTAACTCGTTAGATTTACAAAAACCTCGTGTCATCAGAGCTCATACTATTTGTCGTATCCCTGATGAGTATTTTCAGCCATTAGGTACACATATGTTGCTGAGTGAGCGGATCTCGGTCATGATTCGTGGAGGGTATGTAGGTAGAAATCCTAAAACAGGAGATTTACAAAAGCACTTGCAAAATGGCTATGAGCGCGTGCAAAAAGGAGAGTTAGATGCATTTCGCTTTGAAGAGGCTAGATCCACCGCACAAAGTTTGTTGCTAATTGGTTGTTCAGGTAGTGGCAAAACTACCTCTTTGCACCGTATTTTAGCCACTTATCCTCAAGTGATTTACCATCCTGAACAAAATGTAGAGCAAGTGGTGTATTTGAAAATAGATTGCTCACATAATGGTTCGTTAAAAGAGATTTGTTTGAATTTTTTCAGGGCATTAGATCGAGCATTAGGTTCTAATTATGAGCGTCGTTATGGCTTAAAGCGACATGGCATAGAAACTATGTTAGCAGTGATGTCTCAAATAGCTAATGCACATGCTCTAGGATTGTTAGTCATTGATGAAATTCAGCATTTAAGTCGTTCTCGGTCAGGTGGTTCTCAAGAAATGTTGAATTTTTTCGTGACAATGGTGAATACCATTGGTGTGCCTGTTATGTTGATTGGTACGCCTAAAGCACGAGAAATTTTTGAAGCAGATTTACGTTCAGCTCGTAGAGGAGCAGGATTTGGAGCTATTTTTTGGGATCCTATGCAACAAACTCAGCATAGAAAACAAAATCAAGAGTGGATTGCTTTTACAGATAATTTATGGCAATTACAATTGCTACAGCGTAAAGATGTCTTGCTATCCGATGAGATTAGAGATGTCTGGTATGAGCTAAGTCAAGGTGTAATGGATATCGTAGTAAAGCTTTTTGTACTTGCACAACTACGGGCATTGGCATTAGGTAAAGAGCGTATTACGCCAGGTTTACTGCGACAGGTATATCAAGATGAGTTGAAACCAGTACATCCTATGTTAGAAGCATTGCGTTCAGGCATACCAGAGCGTATAGCTCGCTATTCTGACTTGGTCGTTCCAGAAATTGATAAGCGACTAATTCAACTTCAGCTTGATATTGCGGCGATACAAGAACAAACACTAGAAGAAAAGGCACTTCAAGATTTAGAGACAGAAGATCAGCGTCATGTGTATTTAATGCTTAAGGAAGATTATGAATCTGATTTGCTAGTAACAACAATTCAAAAATTATTTAAACAAAATCCGACTATTACGAGGAAAAAGCTTCTATTGGTGATTCTGCGAGCCCTATCTGAGAGTGAAGGAGTATTATCTACAGCACAAAAACCTCCCAATGATAAAAAATTATTGGCTACACTTTTAGTAAAGCCTAATGCTTGGGATAGCTTACCTGATACTGATTTACGTTATATCTATTCACAGTGCCAATCTGAAGAAACCATGCATGAACGGTTAAAAGAGAAAGGAGTGATAATTGATATGGCAAGCTTATTCAAACAAGCGGGCTAATTATGAGAAATTTTCCTGTTCCATACTCGAGTGAGCTGATCTATAGCACTATTGCTCGTGCAGGAGTTTATCATGGCATTGTTAGCCCTAAGCAACTGTTGGATGAAGTGTATGGAAATCGCAAGGTTATTGCAACATTAGATCTACCCTCACATTTGAGTATTATAGCAAAGCATTTATATCAAACAGGGCGCTACTCTGTTAAGCAGCTTATATATGAGCATACCTTATTTCCATTATATGCTCCATTTGTAGGTAAGGATGCTCGTGATGAAGCGATTAGGTTAATGGAGCATCAGGCACAAGGTTCGGTACACTTGATGCTGGGAGTCGCTGCTTCTAGGATTAAAGTTGATAACCGCTTTAGATATTGTCCTGATTGTGTTACTGCTCAGTTGAATAAATATGGGGAAGCTTTTTGGCAACGAGATTGGTATTTACCTGCTTTACCATATTGTTCGAAGCATGGTGCTTTGGCTTTTTTTGATAGAACAGTAGATGATCATCGACATCAGTTTTGGGCTTTGAGTCATATTGAGTTGCTTTCAGAGCACTCCAAAAGGACCACACCTCAATTAAAAGTACTCACAGCTTATATAGTCCCTCTTTTAGACTCTCCGCAAGCACGAGAGCTTTCCCCAAGCTTTGATCAATGGACGCTATTTTATAAAAGATTAGCGCAGAACTTAGGATTTACGAAAGGTAAGCACATTCGTCATGACTTGGTAGCAGAGAGCGTACGGTCTAGTCTTGGTGGCGAAGTATTAGAGAAACTTAATTTAGCACTAGAAGAGAATAAGGAAGTGTGTTGGCTGAAAAGCTTATTCCGCAAGCATAGAAAATCCTTTAGTTATTTACAGCATAGTATCGTGTGGCAAGCCTTATTACCAGAACTAACGATTATAGAGGTACTTCAACAAGCAAGCAGTATTGTTGTTGAACCGCCTATAGTTACGAAATATATCGATAATGAGTCCTCTGA
>CAZBKP010000033.1:0-11988 GCA_964492525.1 uncultured Cardiobacteriales bacterium | reverse complement strand
CAATTTTTAGATATGAAGGCTGAAAATGAGCAGATCTCTCTTGAGGCTTTAAAAAACATTCATCTACACAAAACAGGTGCGTTGATCAGTGCAAGTATTGTGATGGGGTATCTTTCAGGTCAAAACATTGATCCTTCTAAACTGGAAAGACTTGAAGCGTTCGCAAAATTAATTGGACTTGCCTTCCAAGTTAAAGATGATATTTTAGATGCAACAAGTGATACAAATACACTTGGAAAAACAGCAGGCAAAGATGAAGCCCAAAACAAAGCAACGTATGTCTCACTACTTGGAATTGAAAAAGCCTCGCTATTCCTTGATGAATTGATAGAAGATGCCTTGCAATGCTTAACCCCTTTTGGGCAAGATGCTGCCTTACTTAACGAACTGACTCAGTTTGTCTCACAACGAAATCACTGATATGAAATATTTAGATACGCTCACGTTGCCTTATGATATTAAGCAGCTCTCTCTACCTCAGTTACAAGTGTTTTCTGATGAGTTAAGGGCATTCTTAATTGAGAGCGTATTAACTTCCGGCGGACATTTTGCCTCAGGTCTTGGAGTTGTTGAACTCACAGTTGCCCTTCATTATGTCTTTAATTCTCCTTATGACCCCATTGTTTGGGATGTGGGGCATCAGGCGTATCCGCATAAAATCTTAACAGGGCGTAAAAACGAGATTTTGAGCATTCGCCAAAAAGGAGGATTAACCCCGTTCCCCTCCCCTTTTGAAAGTGATCATGACGCTTTTAGTGTCGGGCACTCTTCGACCTCAATCAGTGCAGCTTTAGGGATGAGTATTGCGAAAGAGCATTTCCATGAAAATTCACACCCTATCGCTGTTATTGGCGATGGTGCATTGACTGCGGGCCTCGCCTTTGAAGCATTAAACCATGCAGGAGCACTGAAAGCAGATATATTAGTTATTTTAAATGATAACAACATGTCGATCTCTCCGAATGTCGGGGCGGTTAGCAATATGTTGACTCGGACACTGTCTAATCCAACGTTACAAAAAATCCGTACAGAAAGTGCAAAATTGATAGAAATGCTTCCATTTTCTCACGCTTTAGATATTGCAAAAAAAACAGAAGGACAGATTAAAAGCATGGTTTCAGGGGGCTCCTTTTTTGAAGAGTTAGAGTTCCAATACTTTGGCCCTATTGATGGACATGATCTTCCAACATTAGTCACAACATTACAAAATTTAAAAGCCAAAAAAGGTCCAAAGCTTCTCCATATTGTGACTAAAAAAGGAAAAGGTTATTTACCAGCTGAAAATGCGCCTGTTAAATTCCATGCAGTTTCTCCTAAAGTAAATCCTCTTAATCTCCCACAACACTGCCTGCAATTCACACAGGTTTTCTCAAAATGGATTTGTGAGGTTGCTGAGAAGGATCCCGACATCATGGCAATTACGCCCGCAATGTGTGAGGGATCTGGTCTTGTTGAGTTTCAAAAACGATTTCCTGATCGATTTTTTGATGTTGCAATCGCAGAACAACACGCTGTGACATTGGCCGCAGGAATGGCTATTAAAGGTTTAAAACCTATAGTTGCGATCTACTCTACCTTCTTACAACGCGCTTATGATCAACTCATCCACGATGTCGCCTTACAAAATCTTCCGGTCTTATTTGCCATTGATCGTGCAGGAATGGTGGGACCTGATGGCCCAACACATATTGGAGCCTATGATCTAGCTTATTTACGACCCATTCCCAATATGGTGATCATGGCACCTTCGGATGAAAATGAATGCTATCACATGCTTTCATTGGGATTAGAACTTCACTGCCCTGTTGCAGTTCGTTACCCCAAAGCGATCGGCACAGGTGCGAATATTACAGAGTCTCTTCCCCTGAGCTTAGGGAAAGCACATAAAGTAAGACAAGGTGAGAAAATTTTAATCATAGCTGTCGGAATAATGCTATCTATTGCTCAACCTGTTGCGGATAATTTAAATGCGACACTGATTGATTTAAGATTTATAAAGCCGATTGATCATAAACTCATTACTGAAGAAGCGCTCACTCATAATGTTATTATCACAATTGAGGACGGTACTATCACAGGGGGCGCAGGAAGCGCAATCCAAGAGTGTTTAAATCAAGCGAATATTTTCAAGCCCATTAAATTCTTTGGAATTCCTGATCAATTTATCGAACATGGTGAACGCTCTGATCTATTAAAAATGCTTAGATTATCCTCTCCTGAATTTGAAGAGGATATTCTAAAATTTGTAAATGAAATTTCTAGAAGTATCTAGACGAAGTTAAACAAGTTAATATATTAAAATCTCAGTATAAAATTATTCATAAATATAGGTTTTAAATTAAAGAAAGCCCAATACTTTAGGCTTTCTTTATGCTCATAAATACTATTTCTTATAAACAGGATACTTCTTACAAAGCGCTGTGACATTCTCGGCAATACGCTCAATCAATGCTGTATCTTCGATATTTTCTAAAATATCACACATCCAATTTGCAAGTTGCTCACACTCCGTTTCTTTAAATCCACGCGTTGTCACAGCTGGTGTTCCTACGCGAATTCCAGAAGTTACGAAAGGAGACTGTGGATCATTCGGAACTGAGTTTTTATTAACCGTAATATTCGCACGGCCAAATGCAGCATCGGCGGCCTTTCCTGTAAGTCCTTTATCGACTAAATCAATTAAAAATAGGTGATCTTGCGTACCATTAGAGACAATTTTATAACCACGGGATTGAAATACACGCACCATTGCTTGTGCATTTTTAATAACTTGCTCTTGGTAAGTCTTAAACTCAGGTTGTAAGGCTTCTAACAATGCAACTGCTTTTGCTGCGATCACATGCATTAAAGGACCACCTTGTACACCTGGAAAGATTGCAGAGTTGAATTTTTTCTCTAAATCAGGATTAGATTTAGCAAGAATAATTCCTCCACGAGGTCCTCGTAATGTTTTGTGCGTTGTCGTTGTTACAACATCTGCATAAGGAACAGGATTAGGATAGAGTCCCGCCGCAACTAGACCTGCAACGTGCGCCATATCAACAAAGAGATATGCGCCAACTTTATCTGCAATTTCACGAAAACGTTTAAAATCTAAAATTTGAGAATACGCGGAGAAACCTGCAATGATCATTTTAGGTTTATGCTCAAGCGCTAATTTTTCAACGTTATCATAGTCAATGAGGCCTTCATCATTAATTCCGTATTGAACGGCATTATAGGTTTTCCCTGAAAAACTCACTTTAGAACCATGTGTTAAATGCCCACCATGATCTAAACTCATTCCTAGAATCGTATCATGAGGCTGTAAAAGCGCTAAGTAGACTGCAGCATTTGCCTGAGATCCTGAATGTGGTTGGACATTTGCATAATCTGCACCAAATAGTTTTTTAGCGCGTTCAATCGCTAAACTCTCAACAATATCGACATACTCACAACCACCATAATAGCGCTTGTTCGGATAGCCTTCCGCATATTTATTGGTTAGCTGAGATCCTTGAAGTTCCATTACCAATGGCGAACAGTAATTTTCAGAGGCAATTAATTCAACATGGTGCTCCTGACGAATTTCTTCTTTTTCAAGTGCATTGAACAATTCTGGATCAAAAGCTTTTAACGGGCGGTTTTCAAACATTGCGATTTTCCTATAAAATAGTGGGCTGAAAATAATCGAAATTTCATTCTATGCATTAAATAATAATCTTTCAACTAGATAAATCGTGAATTTGATAGAATGATACAACCCAAAATTTGAGAGGATTTTTTGTAATGACAGCTTTATTTGATAGAGAAAAAGCACTTTTCAATATGATTGAACAGCAAATTAGACCATGGAAAGTTCTGAATCAAAAGGTGTTAGACGTATTTAATCGCATCCCTAGAGATCATTTTGTAGATGATTCAATGAAGGATATTGCTTTCATGGAAACAAGAATCCCTCTTCAAAACCAAGATAAAATGCTCTTCCCTGCTTTAGAAGGCCGCATTTTACAAGAAGTCTCATTAAAACCCACTGATCACGTTTTGGTTATTGGCACAGGAAGTGGATTCTTATCAACATGTGCAGCCGTGCTCTCTGATAATGTTTTCTCTATCGATACTAATAATACCTATACAGAATTAGCGACTACTCGAGCACATTTGCTTGATGTAAAAAATCTCCTATTCAAAACCATCGACTTAAAAGATTTCTCTCCCGAAGAGTCTTACTTTGATGTAATTATTTTGACAGGGTCCTGTATTGGAGTGCCTGAAAAACTAATCAAAGCCCTTAAAGAAGGAGGAAGACTCCTTGCATTTATCGGGAAACAAAACCACCCGATCACAAGCGCAATCCTTCATGAAAAGATTTGTGGTCAAATCAGAACATCCTCACTCTTTGAAGTTGAGCTTGAGCGCCTTCATGGTTTTGAAGACCAACCCTCATTTATATTTTAATGACGTAAATTATGACAATAACACCGCAACAAAATTTTGAAGTCCGCCCGATGGCGGAATTTGCTGAAGAGGCGTATTTAAACTACTCCATGTACGTAATCATGGATCGTGCGCTTCCTCACATTGGCGACGGTTTAAAACCCGTACAACGCAGAATCATCTATGCCATGAGCGAGCTTGGGCTTTCTGCTATCTCAAAACATAAAAAATCAGCAAGAACCGTGGGAGATGTGATTGGTAAATATCATCCTCATGGTGATATCGCATGTTACGAAGCGCTTGTCTTGATGGCACAACCCTTTTCATATCGCTATCCGCTTGTAGATGGACAAGGAAACTTCGGCTCAATGGATAATCCAAAATCCTTTGCTGCCATGCGTTATACGGAGTCTAAACTCTCCCACTATGCAAATGTTTTGTTAAAAGAGACGAATGAGGCAACCGTTGATTGGCAACCCAACTTTGATGGATCCCTCCAAGAACCCGTTAGACTTGCCTCTCGTCTACCAAATATTTTACTTAATGGTGGAACCGGAATTGCCGTTGGAATGGCAACCGATATACCGCCTCACAACCTTGTAGAGGTTGTAAATGCAATATGTGCGCTGATTGATAATCCATCACTTTCTGTCGAGCAACTTCTTACTTATGTAAATGGCCCTGATTTTCCAACAGGAGGAGAAATCACAAATAGCCCCTCCGAGATTCTAAAGCTCTACACACAAGGAACAGGCAGTGTACGTTTACGCGCTCGCTATAAAATAGAAGAGGGGAATATCGTAATTTATGAGCTCCCCTATCAACTCTCTGGGGAAAAAATTCAGATTGATATTGCGAGCCAGATTCAATCCAAAAAACTCCCTTGGATAGAGGATATTCGAGATGAGTCTGATTACGAAAATCCAACTCGTATTGTGCTCATTCCTAGGTCGAATCGTGTCGATTGTGAAAAAATCATGAACCACCTATTTGCGACGACAGACCTTGAAAAATCGATCCGAGTCAACCTCAATATGATCGGCCTAGACAGTCGCCCTCGAGTTAAGAATTTACAAGAAATTCTCTCAGAGTGGATTCAATTTAGACAAGAGACCGTGACGCGTCGTTTAACGCATCAACTCGAAAAGATCGAAGCACGTTTACATATTCTAGAAGCACTCCTCATTGCCTTCCTGAATTTAGATGAAGTCATTCGAATTATCCGTTTTGAAGATGATCCAAAAGCAAAACTCATTGAGACTTTCAACTTAACTGAAATACAAGCCAATGCCATTTTAGAGACAAAACTTCGCCACCTTGCTCAACTCGAAGAGATGAAGCTTAAGGCGGAAGAAGAGAAACTCAACAAAGAGCGTCAGGAACTCAAAGCACTTTTATCTGATTCAAAAAAACTGAATCAGTTGATTCAAAAAGAGCTTAAAGAAGATGCAAAGCAGTATGGTGATGCGCGCAGAAGTATAATTATCGAACGAGCGCACGCTGCTGCCATTGACGAAACTGAGCTCGTATCTGCAGATCCTGTGACGGTAGTGCTTTCAAAAATGGGATGGGCAAGAACGGCGAAAGGGCATGATATTGATGCAAAATCTCTCAATTATCGTACAGGAGATGAGTACTTCACAGAGGCTATTGGGAAAAATAACCAGCAGGTGATTTTCTTTGATAATGACGGACGAAGCTATTCTCTTGCCGCACATACCCTTCCCTCTGCACGGACAACAGGAGAACCATTAAGCAATCGTTTTACGGTTAAAAATGAGACACAATTCCAATATGCCATTTGCGATGATGAGGCAAGTAAATATCTACTTTCTGCCAATAATGGATATGGATTTATCATATCGTACGCAGAGCTCATTACACGACAAAAGGCAGGAAAAGCCATAGTGAATTTATCAGGCGCATCCTTACTGCCCCCACTTAAAATCACAGAAAACGCGGTTTACCTTCTTGCTTACACTCAAAAGGGACGTCTATTAATTACCAAAGTGGGTGAAATCCCTATCCTTGCCAAAGGAAAAGGAAATCAGCTCATTGGAATTCCAGGAAAGCAATTTAATGACAAAGAAGATGCATTGTTAGAAGTTTTACTGATCAATGATGAGAGTATTCTAGAAGTATATTTTGGACGACAAAAAGTGATCTTAAAACCCAATGACTGGCAACGCTTTGTGGATGAGCGAGGAAAACGCGGTAAAGAAGTGAATAAAGGTGCAAAAATCAGCCGAATAGAGATTGCGAATTCTAAATAAATGGTTATAATAATGCGCTTGTGTTTTTAACTGGTCGCGGTTAAAAACGTTTTTAAAATCAATAACTGGAGTATTCCCATGAGTGAATTTGTATTTAAGGCCAAAGTCCGTGAAGACTTAGGGAAAGGAGCGAGCCGCCGCCTACGTCGTCAAGGATTAATTCCTTCTATCGTATATGGCGCAGATAAAGATGCCGTCAGCATCGTTTTAAATCACAACGAAGTCCTTGTAAACTTCCGCCAAGAAGAAGTTTATTCAAGTATTGTTACTGTGGATATCGATGGTAAAAAAGAGAGCGCAATTTTAAGAGATGTTCAGCGCCATCCTTACAAGCCATTAATTACACATTTAGACTTCTTACGTGTTAAAGCGAATGAGACATTAACATCCTCTGTTCCTGTACATTTAATCAATGCTGAAACAGCGGTAGGCGTTAAAGCGGGAGGTGTTTTATCTCACGCAATTACTTCTATCGAAGTTGAGTGTTTACCTAAAGATCTTCCAAGCGCAATCGAAGTTGATATCGCCACAATGAATATTGGTGATGCGATCACTGTTGCAGATCTTCCTGCAATTAAGGGCGTAACATTCTTAACAGAAGCAGAAGAGCAAGTTGCTGCAATCCATGCACCACGTGCTGAAGAGCCTGAAGAAGAAGCAACAGATGCTGAAGGCGCTGCAGAAGCAGATGAGAAATCTGAAGAGTAATACTTTGTTATAATGACACGTATTAAGCTCATTGCAGGCTTGGGTAATCCCGGGCCTGAATACATCGAAACCCGCCACAATGCGGGTTTTTGGTTTATTGATGATATTGCAACAACTCCACTTGTATCCAATAATAAATTCAAAGGACAAGTTGGAGAACTCATCATCGATGGCTATAAGTGCTATCTACTAAAGCCTGAAACATTCATGAATAATAGTGGTGAGTCTGTCTTAGCACTTGCACATTTTTATCGAATCTTGCCTGAAGAAATTCTCATTGTGCATGATGAACTTGATCTTTTACCGGGTCATATCCGTCTCAAACAAGGAGGAGGACACGGTGGTCATAATGGGCTCAAAAGCATTATTCGACACCTTGGATCACAAGATTTTAATCGCTTGAGAATTGGCATTGGTCATCCGGGAGATGCCAAACTCGTCTCAAATTTCGTTTTAAAAAAAGCACCTTCATCAGAACAATCACTCATTGATGATGCGATTCTAACTATGAGAAAATATACGCCTTCTATCCTCAAAGGCGAATTAGAATCCGTCATGAATGAACTTCACCGTAAAAAGTAATAAGGACTAAAGCAATGGCAATTCAATGCGGTATTGTGGGTCTTCCCAATGTCGGAAAATCCACTCTTTTTAATGCACTTACAAATGCAGGGATCGATGCAGCAAACTACCCCTTCTGTACCATTGAGCCGAATGTTGGTCGCGTACTTGTTCCTGATGAGCGTCTTGATCCTCTGGTCAAAATTGTGAATCCTGAACGCGTCCAGCAAACTTTTGTTGATTTTGTCGATATTGCAGGACTTGTCAAAGGGGCATCTCAAGGGGAAGGTCTTGGCAATCAATTCCTTGCAAATATCCGAGAAACGGATGCGATTGCCCATGTGGTTCGCTGTTTTGAGAACGATGACATCATCCACGTATCTGGAAAAATCGACCCGATTGATGATATCGAAATTATTAATACTGAACTTGCACTTGCAGATCTTGCTTCCACAGAGCGTTTCTTACAGCGCGTAGAGAAAGTTGCCAAAAGCGGTAATAAAGAAGCACAAGCACAAGTTGAAGTGCTTAAAAAAATCATTCCTACGCTCAATGACGGTAAAAGTGTTCGTTCTCTCAACCTATCTAGTGATGAAAAATTACTCGTACGCGACCTTCAACTTTTAACAATAAAGCCTGTCATGTACATTGCTAATGTCAATGAAGATGGATTTGAGAACAATCCTCTCCTAGAAAAAGTTGAAGAGTATGCAAAAGCAGAAGGTGCCTTTGTGGTTCCTATTTGTGCGGCGATTGAGTCAGAAATTGCACAATTAGATGACGATGAAAAAGCAGAATTTCTAAATGAAATGGGATTTGAAGAACCGGGATTAAACCGGGTCATTCGCGCAGGCTACCAGCTTCTTAATCTAGAAACATACTTTACTGCGGGCGTCAAAGAAGTCAGAGCGTGGACAATCAAAAAAGGTTCCACTGCCCCACAAGCGGCAGGCGTTATCCATACTGATTTTGAAAAGGGATTTATCCGAGCAGAAGTGATTGCCTATAAAGATTTCGTTGAATTCAAGGGTGAAGCAGGTGCCAAAGAGAAAGGTAAAATGCGCCTAGAGGGCAAAGAATATATCGTTCAAGATGGCGATATTATGCACTTTAGGTTTAATGTATAATGTAAAGAACAAAATAAAAAAAGCCTTCAGAAGAAGGCTTTTTTTATTATCAAAACATTAATTTAATGTTTCAATTTGCTCAATAATTGCTGAAAAAGGCATATTTGGATTTGACTTACAAACTTCATCAATTGCAGGTTTAATTGTTTCTAAACCATCTACATCAATAATTGCATCTTGTACTTGACCTTTGCTATTCATCGCAGCTGCGTAACCTACTACATAAGGCTGGAATGTTTCATTTACTTGTAAGTAATCTGCACATGTCCATTGCATTACAGGCTTTTTAGGTGCTGAAGGGGCTTTCTTTGCTACTTCTGCATTTGCAGTCATTAATCCTGAAAGAGAGATAATTGCTGTTACTAACATTAATTTTTTCATATCAATTTTCCTTTGATCTAGTCGATTATATAAACTCGTCATCATCTGACATACAAAGTTTAGTAAACATTCTGATTTTTTTGATATGAACTACATAAAAGTTATTAATAATTATTATTAAATCAACAAAAAACTAATACGCTCCCTTAATTTAAGTATTGTTTTCTAATTTAGGAAAACGATTTTAAAAGAAGTAAATCCGTTTGTATAAAAGATAAAAGCACTCGATTAAGCGCATGATAAAAATCATACTTTAATGGAAGCCGTTTACTCTGATCAACATACAGTTCAAGCCAAGATAGCAAATTATACTCAATGAACTCAGATTGAGATTTCGCAATCAAAGATTGATCGGACAGCTCTTCCTCTTCGTGACGTATCCAATGGTTCATTAAAAACAAATAGACGGATAAATGATCTGCAGGTTCTTTGAATGAAGATGAGATTGCCAAATTATTCTCTCTCAAAAATGATTGCATTTGAAGTTCTACATCATTGAATCGTTGCTTTTCTTTGCATAAATATAATGATGCATAGGGAATAACGGATACTTTATCATCCAATAAAAAATGGGTGGCAAAATCAGCCGACAACTCTAGCAACGCATCCTCATCCTTTGCACACTCTGAAATTGAGTTTTCAAAACGATTTATTTCATCTTTCAATCCAATGGAAGATAGAAAAGAGAAAAAAGGTTGGATATTTTTACTTTGATACTCTTGCCATTGCTGATCAGTCAACTCTGTGGCATAGGCTGAACCGAGCCACTGATAAACAGCCGCTCGATTCTCAGAAAGTACCTTCCACTCTTCTAATGATAGTATTTGGCTCATACTATACATCTGGCATCACTTCTTTGGGGCCACCAAAAGAAGTGACAGAAGGTGCAGTCCCTTCGAATTTTTCAATATCTACAACACAGGTATTTGCACTAAGCGCTTGGGCAAGCTCTGATGTCCCAATATCCATCGTTAACGTATTTGGATCTCCATAGGTATCAATGGCCCCTATTTTTTCATCCACAGGCCCATACCAAGCACCTTCATGAATACGAAGAATTCCTCGTGGAAAATTATCAGAAATATGAGCACCCGCTAAAAGCGTTCCTCGATCATTAAATACTTTAACAAGATCTCCATGCTTAATGCCTTTTGCTTTTGCATCATCAGGATTGATATACACGGGTTCTCTTCCCTGTATGGCATACTTTTCTCGTGCACTATCAACTTCGCACATCTCAGAATGCAATCTTTCATCTGGATGAGGAGATTGAAGCCAGAAAGGATACTTATCAGAATTAGGACCACCATGTGATCGCTCTGATTTTTCAATCCAAATAGGATGCCCTTGACAATATTCATAGCCATAACTTGCAATTTTACGACTGAAAATTTCAATAAATCCAGAAGGAGTACCCAAAGCATTTACCTCAGGATCTTCTCTAAAGTCTGCATGACGAGTCCATAATGGACCTTCTGGAAAAAGAACATATCCTTCTTCCCAGAATTGATCAAATTCAGGCATATCAAAACCCTTTGCAATGTTCTCAGAGCGACACTCATTATAGAGCTTTTTGACCCAGCCCATTTCATCTAGTCCCTGACAATATTCCTCTTCTCGTCCGAGTCGTTTTGCAAACTCATACCAAATATCAAAATCCGATTTTGAGCCATACAACGGATCAACCAATTTATGCATCGCAATCACGCCTCGATTGCTATAAGTGCCATAAATATCTAAGTCATTTCTTTCATATGGCGTACACGCAGGTAACACAATATCAGCAAATCGACATGATGCAGTCCAGTTGTAATCCGTATAAACAATCGTTTCTAACTTCTGGAATGCTCGCTTCATCTTATTGCGGTCTTGATGACGATGCCAATGGTTTGAACCAGAAAACATTGCCATTTTATATGGCGGAAGTTTTACAACGGATCCATTATATGGAATTTCTTTACCAGGCTCTAAAAGAGCATCTATCGTGCGCGCAACAGGAATTGTTGATGAATACCCTTTATAATCAGGACTGCTATATTTTGCTGTTCTCCCAAAGTCTAAAGATAATGGGAAAGCACCTGGCATTGATGCGCCTGATGTTGGAACGCCCACAGCACAATAGTGATGAGAATAGCTAATGCCTCCCCCTGGTAAGCCAATTTGTCCGATCATTGCTGCAAGCACAGCCCCCATCCAATAAGGCTGTTCTCCATGCTGTTGTCGTTGTGTTGCCCAACCAAAAACAAGTTGCGCTCTGCCCTTTACTAATAAACGAGCGAATTCGCGAATAGCATCAGCGCTCACCCCACAAATAGGTGCAGCCCATTCTGGTGTTTTCTCAATCTTATCGACGGTTTCACCCATCAGGTATGGCACAAATTTCTCAAATCCAACGGTATATGTTTCTAAGAAATCATTATCGTACAATTTCTCTTTAACGAGGGTATGTGCGATAGCTAACATAAAGGCAACATCTGTTAATGGGTTAACATACTGATGTTCACAGTTTAGAAAATTTTGCG
>CAZBKP010000032.1:0-12055 GCA_964492525.1 uncultured Cardiobacteriales bacterium | reverse complement strand
CATACCCACCAGAAAGCCATGCTCTCAATTTATCTGAAGCGCCTTATAGAAGGGCGGAAAAAGGACGCCCAATTAAAGTACTTACAATAGGTGTGATCTCTCCTGAAAAAGGTGCAAATGTAATTCGAGATGTTGCGGAAGAGGCAGCAAAAAGCAATGCGGAAATAATATTTACCATTATGGGGTTTACCCACCAAACAATTCCTCATGTTAGAACAACAGGCGCTTATAAAGAGGAGGATGCAGATGAAATACTTCGGACGCTTGATCCTGATATTATTTGGCTCCCTGCTGTCTGGCCTGAGACGTACAGTTACACTCTGTCATATGCGATAAAGCATGCCTTGCCTGTTGTGACTTTTGCCTTAGGAGCACCTATCGAAAGATTAATGGGAAGAAAAGAGTCCTACACCCTACCATTAGGAACAACTGCGAAAGAGTGGGTAGATTGGTTTTTAAATTATAGAGAGTCATCGCCTCTAGGTATGAGCGATGATGATACTCAACGTGCAGACTATCTTTTTTATCATAATCGTTATCTTGTAGGTATAAATGCGATATCTCAGCCATTCATGGATGCGAGTAAATGGGGTGTTCATCAGCTAAATCAAGTCAGGCCTGAAATGGCTAATATTAAAATCAAACTTCTCAAACTATTATTGAGAGTAAAGCGATTGCCAATAATTTCATCAATGGTTGACTATATACCGCTCTCTTTTCAGAAGCGTATTAAGCGGCTGTTATCTCGTAAACCATTAACTGAATTATGACTGTTGTAGAATCGCTTTTTGAGCTTCAAAGATTGTATGAATGCTATTGCGAGCATATTGGATCATTTTTAATAGCTCTTCTTCACTGAAGGGCTTTTGTTCTGCAGTGGCTTGAACTTCGATCAGTTTTCCATCTTTATTCATAACAACGTTCATATCTGTTTCTGCGTTGCTGTCTTCATCATAATCGAGATCGGATATGACATTGCCTTTGTAAATGCCAACAGATATAGCGGCAACAGGGGAAATGATTGGATTTTCTTGTATTATAGACTGTGCGAGTAGGTTTTGTATTGCCAATTGAAGTGCAACAAATCCGCCAGAAATAGAAGCGGTTCTTGTTCCTCCATCTGCTTGAATAACATCACAATCAATCGTAATCAGGCGTTCTCCGAGTTTTTCCATATTCACAGAAGCACGTAATGATCTACCAATTAAGCGCTGAATTTCTTGTGTTCGTCCGCTCTGTTTTCCTTTTGCAGATTCTCTTGGCATTCGAGTATGGGTTGATCGAGGTAGCATACCATATTCCGCAGTAACCCATCCCTTGCCTTGACCTCTTAAAAAAGGAGGAACACGCTCTTCAATGCTTGCAGTACATAATACTTGAGTATTACCAAAGCAAGTTAATACAGAGCCTTCTGCATACTTAGTGAAATTTGGTGTAAACGATAACGTGCGCATTTCATCGAATGCACGTCTAGATGGGCGCATAGCAATCCTTTTTGTTTTGGTTAACGACCGCGGAAAACGATACGACCTTTAGTTAAATCATAAGGAGTTAGTTCTACTTTAACTTTATCCCCTGTAATGATTTTTATAAAATTTTTGCGCATTTTTCCAGATAAATGGGCAGTAACAACATGCCCATTTTCAAGCTCAACCTTAAATGTTGTATAAGGAAGTGTTTCTACAACGACACCTTCCATTTCAATATGATCTTCTTTTGACATAATCTCTCAAAGTAAAATAGATAATAGATACATCTCTAATAAAAAAGCCTTAAGTGATACTTAAGGCTTAAACTTGGTCGGGATAGCAGGATTTGAACCTACGACCCCTTGCACCCCATGCAAGTGCGCTACCAGACTGCGCCATACCCCGATAAAGAGGGGATTATACTTTCTGTTACGCCATTTTGCAAGGTTCAAGTTAAGTGCTATTTTTTTGCAGTTGTTGAGGGAGTTGTATCTGTGTTCTCATACAGACCACCCCCTAAAGATACATATAAATCAATTCCATTAAGAATTTGTTCTTGGTAAACATTTAATAAGCCTACTTGTGCAGTAAAGTGCGTTCTTTGTGCATCTAATACATCTAGATAGCTTGCAATTCCGTTTTCATAGAGGAGATTTGCAAGTCTCAAACTTTCTCTCGTTGCAGATACCAAGCGGATCTGAGACTGTAATTGTCTTTGAAGTGGCTGTTTAGACACAAGTCCATTTGCAACATTTGTAAATGCTGTTTGAATCGCTTTTTCATATTTTGCAATATTGGCATCTTTACGAATTTCAGAGATATCGTAATTTGCTTTGATTTTCCCCCAGTTAAAAATTGGGATGCTAATAGAAGGGGAGAATGCCCAAGTCTCAGTCGATCCTTTGAATAATTTAGAGAATTGAGGAGACATACTTCCTATCGTTGTTGTCAAGGAAATACTTGGGAAGAAAGCAGCACGTGCAGCACCAATATCCGCGTTTGCAGCCTTAAGCTGGTACTCAGCAGCCATTACATCAGGGTGAACGAGCAATACTTCTGAAGGTAATCCAACGGGAAGTTTTCCAAGGATGTTTTGGCTACGAATAGGGTAGCCTTTTTCAGTTGTTTCAACGTTAGCGCCGACGAGTAAATTTAAGGCATTTTTAAGTGTTAATACAGCTCTTTCTGCTTTAGCAACTTCAACGCGAGAACCATGGACTTGAGCCTCTGCTTGTGCTAAGTTTAGGTCATTTGCAATTCCTGCCTCAACCTGTTGTTTAACAAGTTGATAAGAGTCGTTGTACGTTTTTGATGTTACGCGAGCAAGATTAAGTTGTTCTTCTGCGTTTTTAAGTTGGATATAAGAGCGAGCAACTTGTGCAACAAGAGAAATATGGGCTGATTTTTGTCCTTCAACTGTTGCTAAATACTGATTAATCGCAGAATCACTCATTGACTTCATTTTGCCGAAGAAATCAAGTTCGAATTGGCTAATACCTCCCGCAACTGAGTAACCTTTTGTGATTCCAGATGTAGGAGATTTGCTTTTTGAGTAACCTCCCTGAGCATTAATACCTGGAAGTCTATCGCTGATTGTGATGTTATATGCTAATCGTGCCTCTTCAACATTCAACATTGCAACTTTAAGATCGCGATTGTTTTTAAGTGCAGCATCTATATATTGTTGCATTCTAGGATCTTTGAAGTATTGCTTCCAACCAATTTGGTATGCTTTTTCTTTTGCAATGACCATTTGTTTGTCTGTTGCGGGGAAAATATTTTCCACTGGCATCGCAGGGCGATTATATTGTGGTGCCATAGAACAGGCGGTTAAAACAACGGTAAGAACGGCATAAATGGGAAGATGCTTCATATGATTTTGCTCTCTAATAATTCCTAAAAGGCTTGTTGCTATCGGTTACGACTTGAGATTATAGCAATTGTTTTATTAACAAGAAATATTTTTACCTAAAATTGACAACTTTGTTGTCGATCTTGCGTATCATAAATGATTCTCAATCGAAAAACAACTTATATCAAGCAATTTTAGGGCGATATAACGTAATTTATAATGTATTTTATCTATGATTAATTTAAGTGAAATTAATCTCATTTAAATATTGCGATTTGGTAGAAATTGAGTGCAATAAAAAATAGTGTATGATGCAAGTATTTTTAGAAATATCGAAGGAGTTTTTAATATGCGTATTATCCTTTTAGGTGCACCGGGTTCTGGGAAAGGAACGCAAGCGGCTAACATAGTGAAAAAATATAATATTACACATCTCTCAACAGGAGATATGCTTCGAAGTGAAGTTGCTGCAGGTACTGCATTAGGATTAGAAGCAAAAAAAATTATGGATGAGGGAAATCTTGTCTCAGATGATATTGTGCTAGGAATGATAAAGGAAAATATTGCAAAAGCAGAAAATGGCTTTTTGCTTGATGGTTTTCCTCGTAATTTATCACAAGCAGAAGCGTTGGATGATTTGTTAGCAGAGATTAATCAGCCTATTGATAGTGTTATCTTCTTTGATGTTCCATTTAGTGTGATAAAAGCACGGCTACTTGCTCGTGGTCGCTCGGACGATACCGAAGAAGTGATTCAACATCGAAGAAAAGTCTACGAGAATGATACAGCACCATTAATAAATTATTACACAAAGCAAGGGAAATTAGCCACAATTGAAGGTGTAGGTAATGTTGATGAAATTGGTCAAAAAATCTTCAATGTATTAGATTAAAACAGTATAAGTTTTCTTGAATATAGCCATTAAATTATAAATAATGATTTAATGGCTCGTTAAAATTTTTATGTATGACTTAGGGAAATATTAATTTCTAATAAATTACTGTGCCTATTTAAAAACTCAAAAAAGGTGGTTTGTATGACAGAGACAGTTTCTTCGAAGAAGAAGTGGAAATTTACGTTAGGCTGGCAAATTCTGGCTGCATTGATTTTAGGGATTGCATTCGGAATGTACTTACACGATTATTCTGGAAAAGATTGGTATATTGTCAATGTATTAAAACCAGCAGGTGAAATATTTATTCGCTTAATTAAAATGATCGTAGTGCCTATAGTATTGTCAACACTTATTGTAGGTATCGCGGGCGTCGGGGATGCAAAGAAACTGGGTGGAATAGGTGTAAAGACTCTACTTTATTTTGAAATAGTGACAACAATTGCAATCGTTGTTGGTGTTTTTATGGCAAATGTCTTCCATCCAGGTTCTGGTGTTAATATAAATGATCTGGCCAAAACAGATATATCAACTATTGAGGCAACTGCAAAGTCGATGGATGGTGCACATGGTATTGTGACGACGATTCTCTCTTTAGTACCTAGCAATATTTTTGATGCACTTTCAAAAGGGAATATGCTCCCTATCATCTTTTTCTCTGTCTTGTTCGGGCTAGGGCTTGCAGCATTATCTGAGGATAAAAAAGATCCATTGATAGGAATTTTACAAACAGTTTCAGAGACGATGTTTAAAGTCACTAACATTATTATGCGATATGCACCAATTGGTGTATTTGCTTTAATCAGTGTTACGGTAGCAGATTTTGGTGTCAAATCGCTTTATCCTTTGATTAATTTAATTATTGTGATGTATGCGGCAGTTATATTTTTTTCAGTTGTTGTGTTAGGAATTATTGCGTATATCTTTAAATTTAACATTTTTAAACTAATGAAAATTCTTAAAGATGAACTTATTCTTGCCTACACGACCTCAAGTTCTGAATCTGTATTGCCACGTATTATGGATAAGATGGAGCATTATGGTGCACCACGTTCAGTCACAAGTTTTGTGATTCCCGTTGGATACTCTTTTAATCTAGATGGCTCTACGCTATATCAAAGTATTGCTGCGATATTCATCGCACAGCTTTTTGGTATTGATTTATCGTTGAAAGATCAGATTTTAGTAGTTATTACATTAATGATTACCTCAAAAGGGATTGCAGGTGTTCCAGGTGCATCTCTTGTTGTTTTACTTGCAACTTTAGGGACTGTTGGGATTCCTTTAGAAGGCGTTGCCTATATAACAGGTATTGACCGTATTCTTGATATGGCAAGAACGGCATTGAATGTCATTGGTAATGCGCTTGCTGCTCTCGTGATTTCTAGATGGGAAGGGAATTATGATGATAAAAAAGGTAAAGCATATGCAGCGACCTATGGTGTTTAGGCTTTAAATAGTAGAGATAAAAACCTCATAAGAAAATTTAATAAATTTTATGAGGTTTTATTTTAAAAATCAGATTAAAATAGCCCCTTATTCTTGAAGGATAGTAATTGTTTTAGTTGAAAAATGGTAATGGCAGTTTTAAGTCTATGGACTCTGAACCGCTGAGAAGAGTTTTTGTGACCAACTAAAAATTTTAGCTTCCGCAGAAGCTATACCGTATCTAATAAATAATAGTATAGATACTCCAAATTCATTAAAGTTTAAAAGGATGGTTTTATGTCAGAGAACCTGTCTTCAAAAAAGAAGAGAAGGCTAACGCTTGGTTGGCAAATTTTAATAGCATTGATTTTAGGTATTATTGTCGGGACGTTCTTGCATGAATATGCCGATAAAGAGTGGTACATCGTAAACGTACTCAAACCCGCTGGGGATATCTTTATCCGTTTAATCAAAATGATCGTAGTTCCTATCGTTGTATCGACTTTGATTGTTGGAATTGCGGGGGTTGGAGATGCAAAAAAACTTGGAAGTATTGGTGTTAAAACAATTCTCTACTTCGAAGTTATTACAACGATTGCCATCGTTATTGGTATTTTTCTTGCAAATACCTTTGAACCTGGCGTAGGCGTAAATATTTCTGAATTGGCTAAAGCAGATATCTCTCAATATGAAGCAACAACCGAACAGGTTAGTGGTGCACATGGTATTGTGACAACGATATTATCACTTGTTCCGAGCAATATTTTTGATGCGCTTGCAAAAGGCAGTATGCTACCCATTATATTTTTCTCTGTGTTGTTTGGTTTTGGATTATCAGCACTCTCTGGGGAGAAAAAGGATCCTTTGATTGGAATCTTACAAACGATTTCAGAAACAATGTTTAAAGTGACCAATATTATTATGATGTATGCGCCTATTGGTGTTTTCGCTTTAATCAGTGTGACAGTTGCAAATTTTGGAATTCAATCACTTTATCCTCTGCTAAATTTAGTTTTTATTGTTTATGCAGCAATCCTATTTTTTGCAATTGTGGTTTTAGGAGCCGTTGCCTACTTCTGTAAATTTAATATTTTTACGCTCATTAAAATTTTAAAAGATGAATTGATTTTAGCTTACTCTACTTCGAGTTCTGAAACAGTACTCCCTCGAATCATGGATAAGATGGAGCATTATGGCGCGCCGCGTTCCATTACGAGCTTCGTGATTCCTATAGGGTATTCATTTAATCTGGATGGCTCAACCTTGTATCAAAGTATTGCAGCAATCTTTATTGCACAGTTATATAACGTTGACTTATCACTATCTCAAGAAATTTTGCTTGTAGTAACATTGATGATTACTTCTAAGGGAATTGCTGGGGTACCAGGTGTTTCTTTTGTCGTTTTATTGGCAACATTAGGGACGGTAGGTATTCCGTTGGAAGGCCTTGCTTATATCGCAGGTGTTGATCGGATTTTAGATATGGCAAGAACGGCGTTAAATGTTGTTGGAAATGCATTGGCTGCACTTGTAATTTCTCGTTGGGAAGGTAACTACGATGAAGAAAAAGGAAAAGCATATGCCGCTACCTATGATAGTTAATCCTATCTAATCATTTTTCATAAAAGCCATTGAATTATCTTTGATTCGATGGTTTTTTTATAACTGCATGAAAACATATAAATCTACTAATATAGTTGTACGGACAATAGAAGAAATTATTGGAAGTGATATAATTATTAAATCGATTTTATCTGGTTGATTTAAAATATAAAAGGAATAAGTATGAAATTGAATGAATTGAGGTACTTTTTAGCGGTTGCTGAAGAAAAGCATTTCGGACGAGCTGCTCAAAAATGTTTTATTTCTCAACCAGCATTGTCTATTGGAATTAAAAATCTTGAATATTCGTTAGGAGTCACTTTATTTGAGCGATCTGCGAGTGAAGTCTTTTTAACCCCTGAGGGAATGGAAGCGCTTCCAAAAGTTAAACAAATTTTTAGTTTGGTTGATGAGTTAAAACAACTTCAAATCTCCATTAATACGGCAGAAGGAGAACTTAAAATTGGGACGATCTTTACGATTGCACCTTATCTCCTCCCTAGAATTATTCCTATTCTTAAATCTGTTGCACCAGAGTTAACGTTAAATATTTTTGAAAATATTACGGATAATATCCTCCCAATGCTCAAAACAGGAGAGATCGATGTTGCGATTTTAGCGCTCCCAATTTATGACAATTCTTTAGTGGTAGAAGAGCTATATGAAGAAGATTTCTATGTGATTACACCTAAGAATCATCCGCTTGCTAAAGAAAAATCAGTGGATGCAAGTGAAATTCGTGATTATGATCCTCTTTTACTTAATGTTGGACATTGTTTTAGAGATCATGTGTTGGATCAATGTAAGGATATCAGTGCGAATAATGCACATCATCACTCATTGGAAACCATTCGTAATATCGTAGCATCTGGTCAAGGTATTTCTGTGTTACCCAAATATGCTTTAGTTCAGGATCATATCCAAAATATGATTGCATGTATCCCTTTCAAAGAGCCCGTTCCAAAAAGAAAGGTCGGACTTGTATATAGAAAAGAGTATACTCAAACAAAGAAGATAGAAGTTTTATCTCAGTGTATTCATTCGTTAAACCTCTAAGGATAATTGAGCAGTATGTTGGTCGATCGCTTCGGTAGAACTATTGATTATGTCCGTATTTCTGTGACGGATCGATGTGACTTGCGTTGTACATATTGCATTCCTAAAGGATTTAAGAATTTTGAAGTCCATGATAATTGGCTCACGTTTGACGAGATTTTTCGTGTCGTTTCAGCATTTGCGCGCTTAGGAGTTCGTAGGTTTAGATTGACAGGCGGAGAACCTCTGCTCCGAAAAGACGTCGTTTCTCTTGTTGAAACGCTTAAGTCTATAGAGGGAGTCGATGATCTTTCTATGACAACAAATGCGACTCAATTAGCTAAATATGCAAAAGCACTCTCAGATGCAGGTTTAGATCGTCTAAATATTAGCTTGGATGCATTAACCGCAGGCAAAATGAAGAGTATCACAGGGTTTGATTGTTACGATAATGTGATCAATGGCATTATTACAGCAACGGAACAAAAGTTCTCGCAAATCAAAATCAATATGGTTTTAATGCCAAATGTGAATGAAGATGAGATTGAGTCCATGATTGCTTTTTGCATTCAGCACCAATTGGTTTTAAGAATGATTGAAGTGATGCCAATGGGTAATACAGGAAGAGAGACGAAAGGCGTTAATTTATCTGAGTTTCTCTCATCTATTCATGAGCGATATGGGCTTGTTGAATCTGACATCGTACGTGGAGGAGGGCCTGCGCGCTATTGGGTTTCTAAAAATTGCGACTTTACATTAGGATTGATTACGCCAATGTCCCAACATTTTTGTGAGACATGTAACCGTATTCGTTTAGCTGTTGATGGAACACTTTATATGTGCTTGGGGCAGAATGAGAGTTATCCGCTTCGTGAATTATTGCGAGAAAAATGTTCAGAAAAAGAACTTGAGCAGGCGATTCGAGACGCGATAGAATTAAAGCCTGAAAAACATGAGTTTAATGAAAATGCCAATAAAATTAATCGCATTATGTCAATGACGGGCGGTTAGAATAAGTATCAGGGGGGAATGTGAAGAAATATGGCGTAATAATGCAACTGCCAGAGGGTAATCCTATGAGTGCAGAGCATCTTCTTGGGAAAGATTTTGAAGCAGAACGTTGGTTTGAAACAAAAGCAGAACGTGAAACGTTCTTAAATGTTTATCAGCATGAGTTTGTTTACTTTCGTCGAGGTGATATTGCAACATTAACCTATACTTTGGTTGATAAATAAATGGCAGGGGCGGGTTTACTTGCGCTGTTAGATGATATTGCAGCCGTCCTAGACGATGTTGCAGTGATGACAAAACTCTCTGCAAAACGCACTGCGGGTGTTTTGACAGATGACCTTGCTGTAAATGCAGAACAGGTTGCGGGCGTGAGTGCTACAAGAGAGATTCCTGTTGTTGCAAGTGTTGCGAGAGGTTCTTTTTTAAATAAGCTTGTGATCATTCCTGCAATTCTATTGATTGAGCATTTTGCACCTTGGTTGATGATTATTCTGCTTCTCATGGGGGGCTCTTTCTTATGCTATGAAGGTGTACATAAAATTTTACATGCGCGATCTGCAAAGAAAAATACACATGCGAAAGAGGGTACTTCTTCTCAAATAAGCTATTCAGAGGAAGAGATCCGGAAAATTGAGAAACAAAAGATCAAAGGCGCAATTCGGACTGATTTTATTCTCTCTGCAGAGATCATGGTGATTGCACTCAGCGTTGTTGATGAAGCAACATTAATGACGCAAATCTTAACCTTAATCTCTTTGGCAGTGATTATTACAGTTGGTGTTTATGGATTTGTCGCTGCGATTGTAAAGCTTGATGATATTGGGTTCTATATGATTAAGAAATCACCTGAGCCCAAATCTTTAGCAAACTTAATCGGACGAGGGCTAGTGAATACAATGCCTTATTTGATGAAGGCACTTGGTTTTATTGGAACGATCGCAATGTTTCTTGTCGGTGGGGGGATTGTCGTCTCCGAGATTCCTTTTTTAGGATCTATTCAGCAAGAGATTATAAATATGATCACTGTGGGTGGTTTCAAAAGCATTACCCCTACATTATTTAATTTTGGAGTAGGTCTGATAGTCGGGATAGTTGTTGCAGGTATTATTGCACAGATGCAATCTTTTAAAAAAGCCCATAGCTCTTAAGTATGGGCATGTATGCATTTATTAACTATTGAGTCGATCAAATCCTTCTGCTAAATCTTGTTTTAAATCGTCAATATCTTCAAGTCCAATTTGAAGACGCAGTGCGAGCCCTTTGTGATTCCATTTTGTAGCTGTTCTATACCCAGAACAATCAAAAGGTGTGATTAAGCTTTCAAATCCACCCCAGGAATATCCCATGCCAAAAAGTTTCATTGGATCAAGCATTTTAGAAAGAGAGGATTTTGGATATTTGGGATCAAGAATAATACTGAATACACCCGATGAACCTGTAAAATCGCGTTTCCAAATTTCATGACCAGGGCAGTCAGGGAGTGCAGGGTGTAGAACGGTTGTAACTTCTGGCCTTGATTTTAACCAACTCGCAATCTCAAGTGCGCGTTTTTCAGCCTCTTTTAAGCGAATATGAAGTGTTCTCATTCCTCTAAGTGCAAGATAACAATCTTCAGCGCCCGGTAACATTGCAAAAAGTGTATAAGTATTTCTAAGTTGAGGCCACCATTTCTCATTGGCAGAAATCATTCCCATAAGAAGATCGGAATGGCCACTTAAATATTTTGTCCCTGCTTCAAGTGATAAATCACATCCATGTTTATGAGCATCAAAAAATAAAGGTGTTGCCCAAGTATTATCAATAATCGTTGCGATATTGTGTGTTTTTGCTATTTTTGTCAGAAGAGGAACATCTTGGATTTCAAACGTTTGAGAACCGGGCGATTCTAACAGTAGAGTCGTAGTATTCTTTTGTATAAGTGTTTCAATTTCTTCACGAATAAGGGGGTCGTAATAAGTCGTTGATACATTGTTTTTTGCAAGAAATTCATCGCAGAAACGCCGTGTTGGGTGGTAAGCACTATCAGGTATAAGTACATGATCGCCTGCTTTGGTGGTTGTTAAGAGTGCAAGGGCGATGGAGCCCAGTCCTGATGGAGAAAGTACGGTGCCAGCGCCGCCCGTCAAAGAGGTCCATGCATCTTCTAAATTCTTAATAGTAGGCGTTCCCGCTGTTCCATAATGGAATTCAGCACGATTATGCTCTAAGTCATCAACCGTTTTGAAAATAACTGTTGAGCCACGGTATATCGGTGTATTCACAAATCCTGTCTGTTTTGAAGGATCTCTTCCAATTTGTGTTAGTTTTGTTTCAGTTTTCATGATTTTCCCCTCTTATAAAAATCCTTCCAATACTGTACTTAACATTTTGAGTAAAACCAAGATTAAAAATCCAGCAAAAATCCAACGAATCCATTTAACAGGTAGTTTGTAGGCAAGTTTAACTCCTAGTGGAGCAAAGAATACGCTGGTGATTCCAACACCCACAAATGCTGGTAGATAAACATAGCCTAAGAAATATTCAGAAATTTTTGTATCTCCCCATCCATAATAAATACCAGAGATGGCTCCAAAAAATGCGAGAATGACGCCTAACATAGAGGATGTTGCTATGCATTTTCTTAACCCATATCCAAAAGCGGTTAGAAGTGGAACGGTGATTGAACCGCCTGCGATACCAATGAAACTAGATAGAAATCCTATAATTACCCCTCCACCAGATAACCATGTTTTAGGAGGATTTGGAGATTTATCTTCACTATCTTTC
>CAZBKP010000031.1:8233-12093 GCA_964492525.1 uncultured Cardiobacteriales bacterium | reverse complement strand
AGTCGGCAATATTGATTGCACAACGTTTAACAACGAATCTTTTCCTTTCTTTTCTAGTTCTGCATCAAGTTCATATGCTTTATGAATGTGATCTACACTCGAATTCTTTGTTCGACCAGTAACAAAAATGATCGTATCGATTCCAGCTTCTATCGCCTCTTCAACTGCATATTGAATTAATGGTTTATCCACTATTGGAAGCATCTCTTTTGGACTTGCTTTTGTTGCAGGCAGAAAACGAGTTCCTAATCCTGCAACAGGAAATACTGCTTTTCTAACTTTTCTATTCAATTTTCATCTCCTTAATGAATTTCATCCCAATTACGACCAATCCCGATATCCACTTTCAAAGGGACTTTAAGGTCAACAACACGTGTCATCGCATCATTTAGAAACTTTCTAACACGTTCAGTTTGATCACTTTTAACTTCTAACACTAGTTCATCATGAACTTGCAATAGCATTTTTGCATCTAATTGTTCTGCCTTCAATCTTTCTGATACCGCAATCATCGCAAGTTTAATAATATCGGCAGCAGTACCTTGAAGGGGGGCATTCACGGCAATACGTTCAGCGCCTGCGCGACGCATTGCATTACTCTCATAAATATCTTTCAAAGGCAATCGACGTCCCAATAACGTTTCAACATACCCTTTTTCTCTTGCACGCTCTTTTGCGGTTTCCATAAAATTCAAAATAGAAGGATAACGGCTAAAATACCGTTGAATATACTCTTGTGCCTGTGTTCTTGAAATACCCAATTGCCTTGCCAAGCCAAAGGCTCCCATTCCATAAATCAGTCCAAAGTTGATTGCTTTTGCGGATCGCCTCTGCTCTGCAGAAACGGACTCTAGCGCGGTATGAAAGACTTCTGATGCGGTTGCACTATGAATATCTAAATCATTAATAAAGGCATTTATTAAGGAGTCATCTTCAGAAAAATGTGCCATTAATCTGAGTTCAATTTGCGAATAGTCTGCGGAAATGAGCTGATACCCATCTTTTGCGATAAATGCCGAACGAATTTTCCGACCCTCTTCTGTCCGAATAGGGATATTTTGTAAATTTGGCTTTGATGAAGAAAGTCGCCCTGTCGTTGTTAACGCTTGATTAAACGACGTATGAATTCGTCCTGTCGTTTTATCTACTTCTGCAACTAACGCATCGGTATACGTTGATTTTAATTTCGAAAGCTCACGGTACTCAAGCAGGAGCTTAGGTAAAGGATAATCTAACGCCAACTCAAGCAACACTTCTTCATTTGTTGAGGGTTGCCCTTTGGCTGTTTTTTTAATGATCGGAAGTCCTAGCTTTGTAAAAAGAATCTCACCTAATTGCTTCGTAGAACCTAAGTTAAACTCCTCCCCCGCAAGTGCATAGGCATCTTTCTCTAAAGTCTCTAATCGGACACTCAATTCTTTGCTAAATTGTTGTAAAAATGCAGTATCGACAAGAATGCCTTCATGCTCCATTTCTGCAAGAATCGTTAAGAGAGGCATTTCGATCGTGCTATAAAGGGACTTTAGTGTGGGGATCGCCTCTAATCTCGGTGCAAGCGCATGATGCAGTTGCAATGTAATATCTGCATCTTCACACGCATACTGTGTGGCAACCTCAAGCGAAATTTCATTAAAAGTTTTTTGCTGTTTTCCTTTCCCTGCAATTGACTCAAAACTTGTCGTCTCTTGTCCTAAATAGGTTTTGGCAAGATCGTCCATATTATGTTTTTCTGTCGCATCTATCACATAGCTTTCGAGCATTGTGTCATCGTGAATTCCGTTTAAAGTGATCCCATAGCGCTTAAAGATATGCCAATCAAACTTGAGATTTTGTCCCACTTTTAAGATCGCATCATCCTCCAAGATCGGCTTCAAAACTGCCAAGACATCCTCTATAGGCAATTGATGTTCAACCCTCAGAAAATCATGCTGAAGCGGAATATAAAATGCTTCTCCGACGGCAACCGAGAGCGAAATCCCAACCAATTTTGATTGCATAAAATCAAGCCCATCCGTTTCAGTATCGATGGATAAGTGAGTTGCTAAGGGAATTCGTTGAATCAACGCCTCTAACATTTCCATGGTTGTGATCGCATGATAATGTTGAAATTCGGGTTTACTCGGGGGAATCCATTCTGCTGAATCCACTATTTCAGTGTTTCTCTTAGTAGAAGAAGTGTCATTTGAAGATAGAGATTGACCGTTTTGCGATAAATTCTTTAATAAAGAATGAAACTCAAATTCCTGATACAGCTCCTTTAACCCATCTGTATTCTGCTCTCTTAATTGCAAATCCTCGACTGAATAAGGGAGTTTTGCATCCATCACCAACGTTGTGAGCTTGACGGAAAGGGCTAAATTATCCAATCCATTCTGTAAACGCTCTCCAACCTTTCCTTTGATTTTATCAGCATTTTGAATCAGGTTATCTAACGAGCCATACTCATTGAGCCACTTTGCTGCCGTTTTAGGCCCAACACCTTCGATCCCTGGAATATTGTCGGCTTTATCCCCCATCAAAGAAAGATAATCACGAATCAATTCAGGGGGAACGCCATATTTTTCAATCACGCCTTCGCGGTCAATCATGAGATCTTTCATCCCATCATACATTGTGGCTTGATCATCGACGAGCTGAGCGAGATCTTTATCGCTTGAAGCGATAATCACGTTAAATCCTTTCTGCTTGGCTTCTTGTGTTAACGTTGCAATAACATCATCCGCTTCGATCTCTGGAATCGTCAATCGTGGTAACCCTAAGAGATCAATAAAATCCATCAAAGGTGCAATTTGTTCTCTTAAATCATCAGGCATCGGCGGGCGATGCGCTTTATAATCAGTATAGAGCTCATTTCGAAAACTTTTTCCTTTCGCATCAAAGGTAACTGCCACATACTCAGGAGAAAATGTGATTAATAGCTTCTGAAGCATCACAATCACGCCGCGAATTGCCCCTGTGGGACGTCCTGATTTTGTTGTGAGTGGAGGCAATGCATGATATGCACGGAAGAGAAAATTTGAGCCATCAATAATTAAGAGTTTTTTTGAGTGCATAGCTTTCCAAAAATAGATCGTTTCATAATAATGGGGTAATTTTACATGATTCTATTTAAGAAGCCTAAATTGAGTATTTTATCTAGAAATATTCTAGGCAATAAAAAAGCCACATACGTGGCTTCTGCAAGAATTATTGAGTTTATAATTCGCCTTTCTTCATCTTTTCGTAGTTCTCACACCCTTGGCTATAACCATTCTCACAAGATTTTTTAATCCATTCTAATGCTTGAGCCTTATCTATACCTACGCCATGCCCGTTATAATACATAAGCCCCAGATTATTTTGCGCTTCAGCATCTCCTTGCCCTGCGGCTAAGCGATACCACTTCACTGCTTCGGAAAAATCTTGAGAATCCCCTTGCCCTTCATCATACATATTTCCTAAATTATTTTGCGCCTGCACTAATCCTTGTTCTGCAGCTAATCGATACCACTTTGCTGCTTCCGCATAATCATGAGGAACACCACGACCCTCATCATACATCGTTCCTAAATTATATTTAGCTTCGGCAACCCCTTGTTTTGCAGCCAATTTATACAACTTTATTGCCTTAGTATAATCCCGAGGAACTCCTTGCCCCACATCATACATATTCCCTAAATTATATTGAGCCAATTCATATCCTTGCGCTGCAGATAACTGATACCACTTAACTGCTTCCGCATAATCCTGAGGAACTCCTTGCCCCACATCATACATCGTCCCTAAAGCATATTGAGCCAATGCATATCCTTGCTCTGCCGCTAATCGATACCACTTTGCTGCTTCTACATAATCTTGAGAAATCCCCTTCCCTTGATCGT
>CAZBKP010000031.1:0-8133 GCA_964492525.1 uncultured Cardiobacteriales bacterium | reverse complement strand
TAAGTTATATTGAGCTAATACATATCCTTGCTCTGCGGCTAAACGATACCATTTAGCCGCTTCTACATAATCTTGAATAACTCCCTGCCCACTAACATACATAAACCCTAAATTATGTTGTGCTTTGGCATGCCCTTGATCTGCAGACAACTTATACCACTTAACTGCCTCTGCAGAATCTTGCAGAACACCTTGCCCAATCTCATACAAAACTCCTAAATTAAATTGTGCTTCTACATCGCCTTGTTCTGCTTTCTTTACTAATTCTGGGTCTTGTGCAAAACTCAATCCTATCAGTAATAATAATCCCGCAAATAAAACTCTCATCGTTATGCCCTATTTTTAAATTCATCTGCTGATTCTAATATAGATTTGGTGTTATTTCAGTAGAAGATAAAAACCCTTACCCTTGGTTTTATAACAAAACGTTTATATTTTTTACCTGAAATTAGATTGCGATCACTCTGCATTAGGTTGTAAAAATATAAAAAAGTAAATTCAGATTAATGCGCTTTATTAAAAAGCGCTTTAGCTTTATATTATGAGCTTAACACTCTAATAAGAAAGCATAATTATTAATAATTGAGTGCATTGCAATAAAAAATAATATAAAATCCGATCTTTACGCCAGGCTCTTATCATGATTGAAATTATCATTAGCGTTATCTTCTTAATCCTTGCTGGCGTTCTCATCGCCAAAAACTATGATGCCAAAATCGTGCTCTTTCTATCCGGCATCGTTCTACTCTTTGCCGCGGTTATCCTTGGTAAAACACTGTTACCTGCGAATGCATCGACAGGTTCAATCTGGCTTGATCCTTTTAAAGTCGCAACTGAAGTCTTTAAAATGCAGATGGGGATCGTAGGATTAACCATTATGGTGCTCTTTGGGTTTACCAACTATATGAATCATATTGGTGCGAATGATGCGATGGTGCATACGCTCTCTAAACCGATCAAGAAAATCAAATCCGTCTATATCCTCGTGCCCATTGTATTTTTACTTGGAAATGCGTTGCAAATGGTGCTTCCAAGTGCCGCAGGACTGGCGATTTTATTAATGGCAACCCTTTATCCTGCACTTAGAACCGCAGGAATGTCCCCTTTAACTGCGGGCGCTGTGATCGCAACAACAGCAACAATCACACCCACGCCATTGGGCTCTGACAACGTTGTCGTGGCACAACGTCTTGGAATCTCTTCTTTAGAATACGTGATGAATTTTCATGCAAAAGTATCGATTCCTGCATTGATTATCATGGCGGTTGCACATCTACTGTGGCAACGCTACATGGATAAACGACAAGGTACCGTCCACGTTCCCTTTGAAATTCCCCATACACAAGATGAGAAAAACAAACCCATTCCCCCTGCATGGTATTCGATATTCCCTATCATGCCGATTATTCTGCTACTGATTTTTAACCTCTGCTTTATCGATCCTAAGACCCAAGAATCTACTTTAACTGTGGGGCTTGTAGAAATTACCCTGATTTCCATTATTGTTCCGATGATCATAGAGTTAATTCGAAAGGGCGATATCAAACAATCGATCAAAGATTTCAATCTCTTCTTTGAAGGAATGGGACAAGGCTTCTATCAAGTGGTTTCCCTCATTATTGCCGCGGGATTATTTGTGGAGGGTTTAAAGTCCATTGGAGTGATCGGTCTATTAACAGATAGCTTAAATAATGTAAAAGGTGCGGGCTCTATATTAATGCTCTTCTTCTCCGGAATGGCTGCGTTAATTGGCTTTATCAGCGGTAGTGGAATTGCTGTCTTCCACTCATTTATAAAAATCATTCCTGAAATTACAGAGCAAATGGGAGTTAATACGGTTCTTGTTGCCCTACCCATGCAACTCACGGCAAACTTAATTCGCTCAGTCTCTCCTGTTGCTGCGGTCGTCATCATTGTGGCTTCAACATTAAAAGTTAGCCCCATTGAGATTGTAAAACGGACATCCATCCCGATCTTTACGGGAATTATCGTCTGTTTGGCACTCTCTTATTTTTACTTTGCATAGGGATAAAGGCACTCAAGTGACGGATAAAAAACTCCCTGTATTAAGTCGAGAGACTGAACAAAAGCACTTCAAACGGAATCCTACCCCGAAAGCGCATTATCAGATGATCCTTAAAATTGAAAATGCGCCGGGGTCTTTTGATAACATTGAATCCTCGATTTCGTATGAAGCGCCAAATTGCACCTATAAAATAGATACCTTTGCAGGTGCCGCCATTCATCCTGAGTACAGTATTCCTATCGTCTTAGAGAAAATCGGGGAAGATCTTTACCAAACTGATTTTTATCTTGATGCCATGCAAGATGAGGATTATTATGGTCAAGGTCTAAGCCAATGGAGATTTAGACGCCTCATTGCGCTATTTTCAGCCACGCATTCCGCCTCAGATACACAATTTAGCGCCTCATTCTCTTTAAATGCCTTAGAAAAAAGACAATTAGAAATACATCATTTAATGCAAGATTACCCCAAAACAGCAGAGGTGGAGGGGGATCTCAGTACTGGAATTAATCCAATGGAATTTCAGCCAGATGAGTATTTCACCTTTAATATTGAGATCAAGAAGATTTGATCATGTCCTTATCCCATAAAGATTACGCCAATTTAGCAAATGATGCTTATTATCCTAGAAAGATGGATGATATTGTGTGTTACGACGCTATTGAATATAGAGTGCTAGAGTATTACGAAGAGCACTCTACACATTACCAAGGAACGATTTATCAGCATATAGATACGGGCGATATTATCGTGGCTCATCGAGGAACAGAGAAAAATAAAATAGATTTAGCCGTCGATTATGAAATGGTTTCTAAATTCACCAATCCTCAAATTCCTCATGCATTGAAACTCGTTCAACGTGCCTTATCTAAGGCTCAAGCCTATGCTAGAAGACAAAACAAAACGATACCTAACGTGACGATTACAGGGCACTCTTTGGGCGGTGCCCTCGCAGAAGTCTCCGCGTATGAATTTAGGGTAAAGGCAGAAACATTCAATGGCTACGGAAGTGCCAATATCACTTATTTTAATCTCGATAACTGTGCTAAAAAAGTTCCTTTAAGTGAAACAACTGACGTTATTAATCACACAATGGCAGGAGATATTGTGAGCGCTGCCAATGATCACTTTGGCAGTGTAAGAATTTATATCCGTAGTGAGGAGCTGACTGATCTTAAAAATTGTAACTACGATCAGCAGTCACCTAGTTATTATGATATGTGGCGAGCGGCAATCTCACAGATGATCGCCTATAACGCCCATGGGATTACGAATTTCACAGAGGCAGAAAATGAGTCTATTTTATTGGATCAAACTGCTTCAATCCTTGCTAAAGAGAAAGCAAATATCATCAATGCGTATCGTAAAGATATTTATCACAATAGAGTCTCGATTATTGAGAAAATCCACCGTTTTGAACAAAGCTTTTATAAAGTAAAGCAGAAGATTGACAAGGCGAAAAAAGTGATCGTTTCATCTCAATCAAAATCATGAGTGAGTCGTCTTAGGTCCATAAACAACATGTAGATCAGGTTTGATCACAGGTTCTTCAGCCAATTGTGATCTAAGCTCATCAAATCGCTTCATCCAATGATAGCGCCAATTTTGTTTAATGGATTCTGGTTGCCAAGCGGCATCAATTCCATTCAAAATGCATTGCCTTACGCCATCTAAATCAAATCCAAAGTCTTGAATCATCACTTCATAACATTTCACGCCATTTGTATGATGCATATGCCAATCATCAGTTGCGGGAATGATCTTCATCCCTGCTTTTGCCATCTCTCGAATCGGGTGATTCTTTTGCCAATCCTCGTGATTAGGCCATTTCTTCATAAAAAAAGTATTACTCGGTACCACGGTAAATGGAATCCCCAAACGCGCACAACGTTCCATTAAGGTTTTATTCTCTATCACTGTATAACCATGATCAATCCGTTCAAGTTGAATCAAATCAAGCCCCGTTTCAACATTTCGCCAATGTAAGCCAAATTCAGAACAGTGCCCTGTCAATCTAAAGCCATGGTCTTTTGCTAACTTATACGCTTTCCAGAAGTTCTCTATCGGGGCATGATCTTCTCGATAATCAATCCCAATCCCCAATACTCGCTCATGGGGGAATTGAATCATCCACTCAACCATCTCAACCGCGTCTTCTGGGGGTTTTTCTCGGTTAATAGAAGGAATCAAATAGGCAGAAATATCCCACGCCTTCTCAGCTTTCTCAAATACGTGCGCCAAGGTATTCGTCACCTCTTTATAGGCAAGCTCGGTATCATTCGGATTCCAAAAAAACTCGACATAGCGAATCCCAGTATTTTTAGCATCTTCTAGAACTTCATATGCGACCCGCTCATAATCTTCTAATTCTCTCATTAATGGATATAAAAAGTTCAGCGCCGCAATCCCACCTTTCATCACCTCATTCTCATGTGCATAAGCCCTATAATAACTTTTTGCTTCTTTTTCGGTGAGAGGAACACCATATTTCTTAGCAAGATCCAGCATGGTATTCATGCGAACACCGCCTAACAAGTGATAATGCAATTCAACTTTGGGGATTTGAGCAAGGAATTCAGAAAGTGTCAGCATAAAAGATCCTTTTATAAGGTAGAGAGGTTTATTTTACACAAGATTAAAATCATTAATTCATAATCTTGTGACATTTATTAAAATGACAGAGATGTAATCACTAATATGGCTTTATCAAGTCATCAAGATTAGTTCAAAAATGTTTTCTATGCGTTGTCACAATCCTGTATTAAATCTGTAATATTTTTGTCATATTCTCTCTCTATACTTTTCCTATCAGTTTATTACTTAAAGGGAAAATTATGCGTTTTCAGCCAAAAAAGTTAGCCAAATTAGCACTTTTAGGTGCAGTTCTTTCTTCTTCTGCATTTGCTCAAACGGAGATTCAATGGTGGCATTCTATGGATGGAACACTAAATGATTGGGTCAATGATCTTGCAAAAGGCTTTAATGAAAGCCAAACCAAATTTAAAGTTGTTCCCACTTTTAAAGGTGATTATGAAAGCTCAATGACTGCAGGAGTCGCTGCAGTTCGTTCAGGATCTGCACCTGATATTCTTCAAGTCTTTGAAGTCGGCACTGCCTCAATGATTTATGCAAAAGGCGTCACAAAGTCAGTTTCTGAATTAATGGAAGAGAATAATGTTCCCTTTTCTGTAGAGAGCTATATCCCTGCCGTTGCAAGCTACTATACTGCACCGAATGGCAAACTGTTATCGCTCCCATTTAATAGCTCTACGACAGTGATGTATTACAATAAAGATGCCTTTAAAAAAGCAGGATTAGACCCTGAGAAAGCGCCTAAAACATGGAAAGAGATTAGAACAGCGGCTGAAGCCCTTAAAAAATCAGGAAGTACCTGCCCTGTTACCACAACATGGATGGGATGGGTTCAGTTAGAGAGCTTCTCTGCTTGGCATAATGTTCCCTTTGCCTCAAACAATAATGGCTTTGATGGACTTGATACCGAACTTTTATTCAACTCCCCGCTCCATGTAAGGCACTTTGAAAACTTAAGTGACATGGCTAAAAATGGATTGTTTGTTTATAAAGGACGCGCAAGCCAATCTCAACCTGCCTTTATCTCAGGAGAGTGTGCGATTACCTTTGGCTCCTCTGCGGCCTACTCTTCATTCAAAAAAGATGCAAAATTTGAGTTCGCAGAAGCGCAACTCCCCTACTATGATGATGTAGAGGGGGCACCCCAAAATACGATCATTGGCGGTGCGAGTTTATGGGTTATTAACGGAAAACCTAAAGAACATTACGAAGGCGTTGCCGCATTCTTTGACTATCTTTCAAACCCTGAAATCCAAGCAAATAACCACATGAGAACAGGCTATCTTCCTGTAACGACTAAAGCCTTTGAAATCACAGAAGCCTCAGGTTACTACGATGAAAATAAAGGTGCGAATGTGCCTGTTGAGCAGATGGTACGTAAAACAACGGATAAAACGCGCGGCGTTAGGTTAGGCAATATGTTGCAAATTCGTGCCATTGTCGATGAAGAGACCGAGCGTGTTTGGACTGGAGAAAAAACACCTAAGCAAGCGTTAGATAGCGCAGTTCAAAGAGGGAATGCACTTTTAAAACGTTTTGAAAGAATGAACAAGTAGTCTTACAAAAGTGCGCTTTTAAGAAGGATGTTGATCATCCTTCTTTTCATTTATACATAAGTCTTAAGTGCTATGAAATTAACCTTTAAACACTACCGTTTCCTCCCTTGGCTTTTGATCCTACCGCAAATTGCGATCATCCTCGTATTTTTCTACTGGCCTGC
Source organism: uncultured Cardiobacteriales bacterium (assembly GCA_964492525.1). Lineage (GTDB taxonomy): Bacteria > Pseudomonadota > Gammaproteobacteria > Cardiobacteriales > Wohlfahrtiimonadaceae > Wohlfahrtiimonas. The sequence goes on along the minus strand of CAZBKP010000031.1, from coordinate 1,795 downwards.
GGTACAAGCAATTGTGCAAAGCTTCCAAATGGAAGATATGTTTGGAACCGCACGAGAGTGGGTAGGATTCGAAAATTTTAAGCATCTCTTTGCGGATAAAACCTATACGGAATCAATTTATACGACGATCTATTTTTCATTCTGGGTGACCTTTTTAGGATTGGGAATTGCCCTCTTTTTAGCATTCTTTATGCAAAAAGTACTTCGAGGATCGCTCTTTTATCGCACGGCTTTAATTCTTCCTTATGCCGTTTCCCCGATTATTGTCGGTGTTTTGTGGACGTTTATGTTCGCCCCTTCATTCGGGTTTATCTCTTATTGGCTTTCTAAAATAGGTATCAACTGGAACTATCATTTAAACTCTTCACAAGCGATGTGGCTTGTCATTATTGCGGCTATTTGGAAACAAATTTCCTATAACTTCTTATTCTTTTTTGCAGGATTGCAAGCGATTCCAAAATCTTTAATTGAAGCTGCGGCCATTGATGGTGCAGGACCTTGGAGACGTTTCTTCTCCATTCAATTCCCACTTCTTTGGCCTACGACCTTCTTCTTATGCGTCATTAATATTGTTTATGTCTTTTTTGATACTTTTGCCATTATCGATGCCCTCACACAAGGCGGACCTGGTAATGCGACCTCAACACTGGTCTATCGCATCTATTTTGATGGTTTTAAAGCGATGGATTATGGGGGTTCTGCCGCCCAATCCGTGGTTCTAATGAGTTTTGTATTAATTTTAACGGTAATTCAATTCCGTTATATCGATAAGAAAGGGAAATCCTAATGATCGAAAATCGTCCTTTTTTAACATTTTTATCTCATCTCTGTTTGATCATTGCCGTCATTGCGGTCTGTTTCCCGATTTATCTTGCGATCATTGCATCAACACAGAGTTCACAAGAGATTGTCAATGTTCCGCTCTCTCTTCTACCTGGGGATCAATTTTTAGAAAATTATCGCATTGCCCTCTTTGGTTCAGGTGAAATCGGAAAAGATCTTCCTGTCTCTCAAATGATTGTCGTTTCTCTCATTATGACGCTGATCATCGCCTTTGGTAAAATTGCAATCTCCATTCTATCTGCCTTTGCGATTGTTTATTTTAGATTCCCGTTTCGCATGTTTATATTTTGGATCATTTTTATTACGCTGATGCTTCCTGTTGAAGTAAGAATTATTCCGACCTTTGATGTTGTTGCGAATCTAAAACTACTCAATAGCTATGCAGGTTTAACCATTCCGATTATTGCCTCCGCAACTGCTACCTTTCTCTTTAGGCAATTCTTTTCAACCGTTCCCGATGAATTATTAGAAGCTGCAAGAATGGATGGTGCGGGTGCAATTCGCTTTTTTAAAGATATTTTACTCCCGCTCTCTATCCCCACTATCGCCTCTCTCTTTGTCATCCAATTTATTTATGGCTGGAACCAATATCTCTGGCCGCTCTTAATTTCAACTCAAGAGGGCATGTTTCCGCTTTCTGTAGGGTTACGCCAGATGATGGGATCGGGAGATGCGTTAGTTGAGTGGAATATCGTAATGGCAACAGTTGTACTAATGTTGATTCCGCCTGTATTGGTAATTCTTTTAATGCAAAAATGGCTCGTCAATGGGCTGATTGATAGCGAAAAATAGTATGGAAAAGTTATGGCAACGGTTCAATTAAAAAATATTACAAAACATTATGGCTCTCAAAAAAAGCCCGGTCCCCTTGTGCTTCACGGCATTGATATTGAAATCAATGAGGGAGAATTTATCGTTGTGGTCGGGCCTTCTGGGTGCGGAAAATCAACGC
>CAZBKP010000030.1:2361-12126 GCA_964492525.1 uncultured Cardiobacteriales bacterium | reverse complement strand
ACTTAATTCGCACTGTTGATTTCGAACCTTATGATTATATTGCTTTCTCCGACCAAGATGATCTTTGGAATGATGAAAAGCTAAGTCATGCTATTAACCAAATCGAAACGCATAATGTTAAAGGCTACTCTAGCAATGTAATTGCCTTTTGGCCGAATGGAAAAGAAAAACTCATTAAGAAAAATTATCCTCAGACGCCCTATGACTACTTCTTTGAGTCTGCAGGTCCTGGATGTACTTATGTCATCAGGAAAGCAACCGCCCAAAAATTCCAAGAATTTCTTAATGATCATCTCAACTTACTTAAAACAATCGATTTCCATGATTGGTTGATTTACGCTTTTATTCGCTCTCATCACCTAAAGTGGTTAATTGATAGCTATCCATCTATGAAATACCGCCAACATGATAATAATGTACTCGGCGCTCGAAGAGGTTTATCTCCTTTAAAACAACGATTTCAACAAATTCATTCAGGTTGGTATCGTAGCCAAATACTCGTCCTTACAAAGTTGTTTGAAACTGAACCTGAACTCTATCCCTTGATTAAACGAAATCGTTTTATGGATCGAATTAAACTTGTAAGTATGGCAATTCAATTTAGAAGAAAGAAAACAGATGCAATTCTATTAGCAATCTTTATTTTCTTAAATCTATGGTAGATCTAGTTAATGTCTCTCAATACACTTGTCACAGGTGCATCTGGATTCCTTGGGCGTAGTTTAGTTCAACATTTATTAAGTCATACGGATGATTATGTTGTAACAACGAGTCGACAACAAGAATCTTTCCCAAACCATATAAGATCTGATCTTAGCAATATTCCTCAAGATTTAACAAAAGGAATCGACACCGTAATTCATCTTGCCGCAAGAGCACATATTACAAGGGAACATGAAAGCAACCCACGCGCCTGTTTTTTTAAAGAAAATGTAGATAATACTTTGCAATTAACTGAGAATGCGATTCTGAATAACGTAAAACGGTTTATTTTTATCAGTACGATTGGCGTTCATGGATACGAAACAGAGATTGGAAAACCATTTACTGAGGTAAGCCCTTTCAATCCTCATTCATACTATGCGGAGTCTAAACTTGAAGCAGAAAGTAAACTTAGAGTGCTTTGTGAACAAAACGGACTCTCTCTTATTGTTCTTCGCTTACCTTTGGTCTATCATCTCTCCGCCCCTGCAAATTTTGGTGCACTTGTATCTGCAGTCAAAAACAGACGTATGCTTCCTTTCGCTCGTATTAACAATAAGCGTTCTTTACTCTCTAGAGCAAATTTCAACAACTGTATTCAATCGATACTCGCCTCTGAGAATGAAGTCCAAGGCGCATTTCTCTTATCTGATCCACGATCAATTTCAACCACGGAGATACTCAAAGGAATTGCAACTAGCTTAAACGAAAAACCAAGACTATTTTATGTTCCTAAACCCATCATGAAAGTATCTTTAACACTTTTAGGAAAACAAAAAATGTACTCTCAGCTTTGGAACAATCTAGAAATTGATGCGACACAAATACAGCAAGTTTTCAATTGGTGTCCAGAACAAAATTTTATTCATAATTTAACAAGCTAGTATCACTCTATAAACCTAAAATGATACAATCCTTTTGGTTTAAAAGTTAACGAGGTCTACATGTCAAAAAAAACGATTTTAACTACTTCTTTATGTTTAGCGCTCTCCTTTGCGGTCGCTGAGTCTGAACCACGTACTAGTTTAGTCGTTCCTAATATTTCTCCTGATGAAAAAGTATCCATGACAATTAACATGGATGATAAGCGTTTTTCAATCTCTGGAGGCTGTAATATTCTAGTTGGAGCAATGGAGATTCGGAAAAATGATATTTTTGTTGCTGATACCAATCAACTTGCATCAACATTAATGGCATGTAATGAAGAACTCGAAACGATGAGTAACCGAATTACTCAATTCTTAAAAAACAATCCAAAAATGATCCATCATGAAAAATCGCTTTATCTTGTTGGCACCATTGAAGGCGAGCAGAATTCTGTTTATATGCCTGTAGTCTTAGAAAAAGGAAAATACAAAGATCTTTCTGCTGAACAATTTGAAAAGATTTTTATTTATGTTTCCAATGAAACCGCTCCTTGCCCGAATCAACCCGAAACACAATGCTTGCAGATCAGAGAAAACAAAACAGAAGATTGGAAACCTTTTACAGGAACCATCGAAGGATTTAATCCAGAATCGGGAATTGCCTATCGTCTTCGTTTAAAATCATTTAATAAAGATACCGATGCTCAACATTGGGTTCTCGACATGATTGTTGAACAAGAAATTATCAAATAATTTTTCCATGTCTTTAATCGATTGTACTGATTATGCAGCTTTGCTGCTCAATGATACTCCTTTGATTGATGTAAGGGCGCCTATTGAGTTTTCATCGGGTGCATTGCCGAATGCTATCAATCTCCCTATTCTTAGTAATCAAGAACGAGAAATTGTAGGAACTTGTTACAAACAGCATGGTAAATCTCAAGCGATTGCAATCGCTGAAGAAATGGTATCTGGAGAAAATCGCGAGCAAAAAATTGATCAATGGGCTACTTTTTATCACGAACATCCGAATGCAGTTATCTATTGCGCCCGAGGAGGTCTAAGATCAAAAACAGCACAAGAGTGGTTGCATAATATCGGAATTGATCTTCCAAGAGTACATCTAGGCTATAAAGCGATACGTAATTTTCTACTAAATACTATTAATGATGCAATTCAACACTCTATGCTGATTGTCAGTGGTAACACTGGATCAGGGAAAACAGAACTCCTACACCATTTTACTAATGCGATTGATTTAGAAGGGTATGCCAATCATCGTGGCTCAGCTTTTGGACGAAACGTGACGGATCAACCCTCTCAAGCTGATTTTGAAAATAGGCTTGCTTTTGCTTTTCTGAAAGGATTCCATAAAAATGAGTCATTCTGGTTGTTAGAAGACGAAGGTCACACATTAGGAAAAAATTATCTTCCTAAAGGACTGTATGAACAGATGGCAACTCAACCTCTGATTATTATAGAGGAGCCAATCGAAAATCGTGTTGAACGAATACGAAACGAGTATGTTATTGCAATGAGGCATCATTTTATTACTCTATTTGGAGAGCAACAAGGAAACCTTAATTATGAAAACTACCTCACGCAATCTCTTTTTACACTACAAAAGAGATTAGGATTAGAGCGTTTTCATACTTTAGACTCCATCTTAAAAACAGCAATAAAACTCCAGCTTTCTACAGGAGAGACTTCCGCTCACAATGATTGGATACAAGTGCTGCTTCAAGACTACTATGATCCAAAATACCAATATCAGTTGAGTAAAAAGCAGGAGAGAGTCGTTTTTAGAGGCAGTTTTTCTGAAGCAGAAGCATTTATTTCAGATTATACTCCCTCTTTTCACTAAGCAATTCTCTATTTATTTTGATAATATAAGCTCTCGTTAAATCGCTTACACCATTTCATTACAAAAGGTTACTGATAATGTCTGAAAAAAAAGGATCATGGCTCTCTCGTCTTTTTAAATCCCAGCACAATGAAGAAGAGACAGATCAAACCAATGCTCAAACTTCTAGTGAAACGGAAGTTGCTCAAAATAATATTTCACAGCCATCAGACTTAACTCCCGAACAAAAAGATGAAGAGATTAGCGAAAACTCTTTAGAAAATTCCTATACCGAAATCAATGAAGAATCGACTACTATTTCCGACACTATCCCGTTGGAAGAAGAAAAAAATGATAATGAAGTTGCGATTGATACATATACGGCGAGTAAACCAAGCCTATTCGCGCGATTAAAAGAGCGACTAGGAAAAACGCGCCAAGGATTGACATCAGGACTTGCTGACCTCTTTATTGGTAAAAAAGAGATTGATGATGATATTTTAGAATCTTTGGAAACACGTCTTCTAATGGCCGATGTCGGTGTTGAAGTTACCCAACAACTCATCTCTAAAATTACTCAAGAAGTTTCTCGTAAGCAGTTGTCCAATGTTGATGAACTCTTACAGACGCTTAATACTGAGATGACGAATATTTTATCTCCTGTAGAAAAACCTTTAGAAATCACTGCGAATCATCGTCCTTATGTTATTTTAATGGTTGGCGTAAATGGTGTAGGAAAAACAACAACTATTGGAAAACTTGCAAAGAAATTCCAAGCAGAAGGAAAGTCCATCATGCTTGCAGCGGGTGATACCTTTAGAGCTGCAGCAGTTGATCAACTTAAAGTTTGGGGTGAGCGCAATAAAATCCCAGTGATTGCACAAAAGGAAGGCGCGGACCCTGCCTCTGTTATCTTTGATGCAATGGAATCTGCTAAAGCTCGCCAAGTGGACATTCTGATAGCAGATACAGCAGGACGCCTACATACACAGGCAGGATTAATGCAAGAACTTGCAAAAATTATTCGTGTAATAAAACGAGTTGATGAAACAGCCCCACACGAAACAATGCTTGTTGTGGATGCGTCCACAGGACAAAATGCACTTAATCAGGCGGTACAATTTAATGAAATCGCGCCCCTTTCAGGAATTTCTTTTACTAAATTAGATGGAACTGCCAAAGGTGGAATCGTTTTTGCGATTGCTAATAAACTTAACATTCCGATTCGCTTTATCGGTGTAGGCGAGGGAATTGATGATTTAAGACCTTTTGAAGCGGCTCCTTTTGTCAGTGCGATTTTAGATCATACAACTGAAAACTAGGGTATTTTTTTAAAATCATTTCCTATACTTAGTTAAGACAATACTTAACTATTTATAGGATTTATTATGTATAACCTTAAAATTGGTCTAGCACAAATTAATACGCTTCCTGGCAATATTGATATCAATACAGACAGAATTATTAAAGAAATCAAAATGGCGCAGCAAAAAGGAGCCGAAATCGTTGTTTTTCCTGAATTAAGCGTTTCAGGCTATGGTGCAGATGATCTGTTACTCAAAGAGAACTATCTTAAATCCTGTCGTTTAGCATTGGATAAAATCTGTGCTGAATGTGATGGCAACATTATTGCGATCATTGGCTTTCCTGAGGAAAGCAGAGGAAAATTGTATAGCAGTGTTGCTATTTTATCTCAAGGGGAGATCAAAGCCATACACCGCAAAGGTGCGATTCCCAACAATGAGCTTTATACAGAAAACAGATACTTTAAAGCGGGAAATTCCACTACGACAATCCACTATAAAGGGATACGGATCGGAATTGTAATATCTGAAGAAATCTTTGAAGAACAGCTCATCCCAGACTGCGATTTACTTTTATGCTCTGCAGCTTTTCCTTGGTCTCGAGATTTAAGCATCGAGAGAGAACAATTTCTTCACTTCATCACTCGAAACAAAAATGCACCGTTAATCTATGTTAATAGCGTGGGTGTTACGAATAATCTTATCATGGAAGGTCAATCTGCGATTATTGGCTCTTCAGGCGAGCAATTACTACGCTTAAAACATTTTGCTGAAGATTTTGCAGTAACGTCTCTTAATGATTTGATGTATCTTCAACAGCAACCTTTAACTTTAAAAGAAGATCCTACTGAAGAGACCTATAAGGCACTTGTATTCGCTATTCGTCAATTTATCGTGAATACCAATCACCAAAAAGCGATGATCTTAATTGATCATAATATTGAGACCTACCTCACTCTATTTTTAGCAAAAGAAGCGCTTGGTGCAAACAATGTATCCACAATATTTTTTAAAACAGACTCAACCCTCCCCTCTCAATTAGAGAAAATTAGAAGTTTTACCTCATCTCTTGACGTCGAACTTATAGAGTACGATGTTGATAAAACATGTTTATTACAGTTTATTGATCATGGAACTAAAGCCAATAATTTAGAGTGGAGAACTTCTACACTTGATCGATTCAAGAATACAGCATTTATCTCTATGGCTGAGAGTATGGATGCAATGCCATTAAGCCCGATGTCTAAAACGCAAGCGTGTTTGGGTGCAAAAATTGGAGAGGGAACGGTAAGCACCACTACCAATATGCCTCTTTTAGATATCTATTATCGAAAAATAATAAAATTAGCAGAGTTTATTAATCTAGTTATTTCTCCTGTGTTTGATCAAGCGCTCATTAATAATGCCTATGAAATGACAATTAAATCCGCTCTTATTGACGGAGGGAAAGAGGCTAAAATTATAGATATTGATGAAATATTCAATCGTTATATTGAAAAAAATCAATCTGTTAATCAAATCATTGAGAGTGGCTTTGATGAATCCTTTGTCATATCCCTTATTCGTTTACTTCACAAAAACGCGGAATTTAGGAGTATAACAGGATTTAGCCCTAAGATGTCTACACGCTCGTTTAGCAATGACTGGATTTTTCCTTTTGCAGCCAATTGGGATAACTTAAATATCAAAGAGATTTAATGAAGAAGCGCTAAACATGATCTAGGATAAATTTATGATGAGATATCTTTGATACACTCCTAGCCTCATCTAATTATTTGTTAGGTTTGGAAAAATGGATAACAGCATTTATGATGCGGATCATCAACGATTTCTTGAAACAATTGCTTATTTCAAGAATCTTCCTTATGCGACGTTATCCAGTTATCCCCACATATCTCAACTTCCTATTGAAGGTCTTTCACCTTATACAACCATTGAGTGTGTCAAAACATGTTCTGATGACGATGAGGCAATTACAATCATCTTAACCAAATATCATTGGATTGATCCCAAAGATACCGATCTCAATCTTGATTACCTTATTTTAATTCCAACAGATGAGCTTGAACATACGGTTGTTCCTCTTCCAAACTCAAACATCAATATGGTTTATTCAAGACATTGTATGAGTCGTTACTTTTTTAAGACTCCTGATGAACATATCACTGAAGATATTTTTGATCGTAACTGCCATGCAGAAAATGTTATCAATGAGGCTGCTGATTGGTTTGGAAAAACGGGTTTACCTGAATCAGTGGAGCGTAATATTTCACGATTTCTTCGAGAACAGTACGGAGAGTATATTTTAGATGAAGACTCTATCAGGGCAAATCATCTTACTTATTTAGGAGAATTTATTTTAGATGACAAGCTATTTTTAGCACTAGAGCTTGTTTATGCGAAGAAAAATCCACAGACCATTCATGCATGGAAATATACTGACCATCACTATGCTTTTGTTTACAAAGATCCGTCGGGTTCCTATCAATTCGACTTCGGTAGCTTTTTTCCAAAAGCAGAATAATATCGTGTAAGAATATGTGAATCGATTGCGTTTAATTTTGTTGCTCCTAATAGAGTTCTTAAGCGATCAAAATCATTGCAACACAAAATAATATCAATACCTGAAGAAAAACAAAACTGCGCTTGTTTTAAGATATTATCCGCAAAATTAGCGCCTTGCATATCAAGATCGTCACTAATAATTAAACCCTTAAACCCCAATTTTTCTCTTAGATATGCATGCCATTTCTCTGAAGTGACAGCACTATAAATTGGATCCACACAAGGATACACAATATGTGAAGGCATAATTGCTTCAATTCCATCATTAATTAACTGCTTGAAAGGAATCAAATCCTTCAACTCCAATTCAGAAAGTGATCGATCATCTACAGATTGCTCTAAATGAGTATCATGCGCAACATATCCATGCCCAGGAAAGTGTTTTGCAACCCCAATTCCTTTAGCCGCTTTCATTCCTTTATAAAAGGCGCTCACAAGTTCCGCAACAACATTAGGATTATGGTGAAATGCTCGATCTCCAATAACACTATTATTTTGATAATCTAGATCACACACAGGCGCATAACTAAAATCAATACCAACTGATTTTAATTCTGAGGTCATAATCAACCCTAGCTCATAAGCATCGTGCAGTGCTTCACAAGGAGAATGATCATATTTACATCCAAGTGATTGCATCGGTGGTATTACAGTAAACCCATCTCTGAACCGTTGAACACGACCACCCTCATGATCAACTGAAATAATACAGTTAGGCGATATTGCTTTGATTTCTTGACACAATGCTTTCAATTGTGAAATAGATTCGAAGTTTCGTTTAAATAAAATCACTCCAACGACAAGAGGATGATTGAGCCACAATTTTTCTTCTTCGGTTAATCGTACAGAAGAAATCCCAATAATAATGCCACCCCATATTTCTTGCATTTTTAAGGTTCTTCAGATGCCGTTAGCCCAAAATACTCCCAGCATAATGGTGTTGCAACTCTTCCTTTGGGCGTACGCATTATAAATCCTTCTTGAATTAAATAGGGTTCGATGACCTCTTCAAGTGTTCCTCGATCCTCACCTAAAGCCGAAGCAATCGTGTCTAATCCCACAGGCCCCCCCGAAAATTTCTCTATAATTAAAGATAATAAGCGCCGATCATGTTCATCTAAGCCATGATCATCAATATCTAGCATAGAAAGTGCCTCTTGAGCAATTAACAGTGTTATTTCCCCATTCGATCGCACTTCTGCAACATCTCGTACACGTTTTAAGAGACGATTTGCAATCCTTGGTGTTCCACGAGAACGCTTACCAATCTCTTTTGCAGCATCTTCCGTTAAAACGACATTTAATAATGTTGCAGAGCGCATTACAATTTGCGTCAACTCTTCATGAGTATAGAATTGCAAACGGGACATAATCCCAAAACGATCTCGCAAAGGAGATGTCAATAAACCCGCACGAGTAGTTGCCCCAACCAAAGTAAAAGGAGGAAGATCTATTTTAATAGAACGGGCTGCTGGCCCTTCCCCAATCATAATATCAAGCTGATAATCTTCTAACGCTGGATATAATACTTCCTCTATCACAGGACTTAACCTGTGGATTTCATCAATAAATAAAACATCATTAGGTGCTAAATTTGTTAAGAGTGAGGCTAAGTCTCCTGCTCGCTCTAATACAGGCCCAGAAGTTTGTTTAAGCCCCACAGAAAGTTCATTCGCAATAATATGGGCCAATGTCGTTTTTCCGAGTCCTGGTGGGCCAAAAAGCAACACATGATCCAAAGCTTCTTGCCTCTGTTTTGCAGCCTGTATAAATATCTCTAGCTGTGCTCTTAGTGGTTTTTGTCCTGTATAATCAACTAACTTTTGTGGCCTTATTGCACGATCCACAAATACTTCTTCGACTTGAGGCTCTCCACTAATTAAAATACGATCAGATTCTATCATCTATACTTGTAACCAAAATGTCACAGGACCATCATTCTCGAGTGTAACTTTCATATCTGCACCAAACTGACCTTTCTCTACCGTAATCGAATACTCTTTTGCAATACTAAACATCTCATCAAATAGCAACTTACTAAATTCAGGATTAGGTGAAGCACTAAATGAAGGACGCCTTCCTTTTGATGTATCTGCCAAAAGTGTAAATTGAGAAACAATTAATAATGCTCCTCGCACAGATAAAAGCGACTCATTCATCTTTCCTGCTTGATCAGAAAAAACTCGATAATTTACAATTTTTTCAACCATCTTTTGAGCTGTGCTTTCGGTATCATGAGCTTCAATTGCAACAAATACTAACAACCCGTTTGATATCTCACCTACAACTTCATCTTCAACTTTAACTGAAGCATAGTTAACGCGTTGAATAAGAGAGATCATTTTGGACGATTCTCAGAATTAAAGGTTGCATCTAGTTGGCGCATAAAAGTGTTTGCAAGTTCACTATTAAGTTCTCTTACCGTAATCTGAAAATCATTAGAACGCCCTAGCAAGTCACTCTCTTCATAAACAAAGTCTTGGCT
>CAZBKP010000030.1:0-2261 GCA_964492525.1 uncultured Cardiobacteriales bacterium | reverse complement strand
CCTGATGCTAAAGGTATTGTATACTCCCAAACCATAGCCATCATTGCAGCTGAGTTTACACCTTTTGCGAGAACTCGAATCTGTTTATCTTTTGCACCTTTCAAAAAGGCTGAGAATTGTTTTGCCTCATCTGCCGACATTCCTCTGCTCAATCGACTTACACAGTTTTCAGATAAAGCAATAATTGTGACATCCACACTATTCGCATTCGTTTCAGAAATATCCGCAACATCATAGATATGCCCTTTAATCCCTTTCATTTTAAGCATATTGAAGAATTGTGTAGCTACTTCTAAGTTTAAATCAACAGCTTCTTCCGAGAAACCAAATACAACATTATTTTTAAGCAATCCACTTTGATCAATTGATTGTAAGAGTTGAATAAATTCTTCTTCTCTGCTTAAAAAGTACATAGAGAGTGGAATAATCACTTTTTTATGTTTATTTTCTTCTTTCGATAAATTAGATAGAACTTGTTGAATTAAGAAAATATCTAGCTGCTTTACAACATCATTATTCGCTGTATGTGTAAAACTTTTATTCCAAAAGATAATTTTATTATTTTCATCCAATAAGTTATAGCTTGCAGAATATAGCCCTTCTTTCGCCATTGAAAAATCAACAACGGGTTCAAAAATCAATTCTAATGACTGATTCTTAAGCACTGTTTGAAGAGGAATAAATTCACTTTCCACCATTGCACTTTCATCAACAGGTTCTTGTTCTTTAGAGCTTTCATATTGGGCTTCGCTTTCTGCCGTCACCCTGCTCTGTAATAATCCTGACTGGCTATCAATAGAATTTAGAGCTGATGAAATTTGATCCACTTCATCACCTAAACTCGCGTAAACAAATCGAAAACTCGACGAAATATTGATTTCATTATCCTTATAATGAAAATTAGTTGCAGTTGAAGTGATTGCCATACCAATACGATCGACACTAGCCATATCACTATTTGGCATTAGCAATACAAAGCTTTCATCTGAGTATCGGACAAGATGCAATCCTTTTATTTGGCTTTTTAATAGCTTAGCAACTTTTGAGAAATAATTTTCTAGCGTTTCTACACCATGTTTTTTTCGAATACTAAAATAATCTTGCATCACAAGACAAACAAGCCAAGACGAACTTCCAATATAATTAGGTAAAGTGTCAAAGAATGCGAGCCGATTATATAACATTTCTGCATCTGATCTTTCCGCAATAATCGTCTGATTTGTAGCGTTTTCACTAGAGCCTTGATTAGTATTTCCTGCGCTAAAGAAGAGCTCTAAGCAAGGCATCTCTTCATATAATGCCTTTTTAAGAGAGAAGTGTTTTTCGATTTTTTCTTTAGAAGAAAAATCTATAAACGCCATATCACCTTCTTGCTCATTTCCCGTTTTTGAAACGATTTTCATCATTTTCTTGAAAGGTGCAGAATATTGACTATCTACAAAATCTAAAACGGTATTAATTAAAAGATCATCTATGGAGTGAAAATTAAAGCGTGTTAAGAAGGCATCATTGGCATATAAAAAAGTACCTGCATCCGGATCAAAATATGCGATTAAATCATTGGTATCCTTTAAAAATTTAGAGGTTATTTCCGTCAACTCTTGGTTTTTTTCAAGGATATTGCGATAGCCAATTTGGGTTTTCTTTGTATAAATCGCACGAACAATCAATTGGAATAGTACTGCGCTTTGATTTAACGCAGAAACACCCACTGCACCTTCGGCTATAAAAGATTGTTTTTCGATCAGGTCTTTTTCATCGACAATCATAAGAATTGGAAAATCTTTTAATCCTACAACGTCATTGACTTGCTTAAAACTAGGGAGTTTTGGAGAATCCTTCAATAAAATGAGATCACAAGTCTCATTTTCAATAAACTGTTTTGCACTTTCGAATTGATCCATACTGACAACATTGATCAAATACTTGCTATTAACACTGTGCTCTCGAATAATTCGCTTTAATTGCGTAACGGCTTCTATGTCCTGTTCTATATAGAGAATATTATAAACTTCATTCTTTGCCATTCTGTTCGATTCCGTTTTAATTTAATTTTTAAATAAAGACGAGGTATTCTACCTCAATCTGTCAATAAATACAGCATATTATAAAACACATGCATAGAGATCATAAACATCTGAATCAGTGATCTTAACCGAAATTTTTTGCCCTACTAAACTCTGACTTGCATCTTCTATATAAATCACACCATCAATTTCTGGTGCATCATGGATAGATCTAGCTACTGCAAATATATCTCC
>CAZBKP010000029.1:5868-12247 GCA_964492525.1 uncultured Cardiobacteriales bacterium | reverse complement strand
TTTTTAAAGCCTCAAGAGAGATCTGCTCATTTTCAGCCTTCATATCTAAAAATTGTCCAAGTATCATGCCGGATGCACCTGAGGCTATTGCGAGACGTTCAATGAGTTTTACAATGACATCACTTTGGATATTCTTGAGTTTGGAAAGGGCAAGAAAGCTTTCTGTAAGGAGGGCATCGCCTGTTAAAATGGCGGTTGCTTCATCAAATGCTTTATGGCAACTTGGTTTTCCTCGTCTAAAATCATCGTTATCCATGGCAGGAAGATCATCATGAACAAGCGAATAACTATGAACCATTTCAACAGCTACACCAATTAAATAAAGAGTTTCTTTATCTGAATGACTCAGTGCACCTCCTGCGATCACAAGAAGAGGACGAAGGCGTTTTCCGCCATTGAGCGTGCTATATTTCATTGCGCAAATGAGATTTTGATTCGCATTAATATGCGTTAGGTAGTGTCCTAGGCGAAGATCGAATTGGGAAAGATATTGGTCAAAAAGATTATGCTTCATCTGTCTTAGTCTCAGAAAGAATTTTAATTTTCTGCTCTGTTACTTCAAGTATTTTACGCGATTGATTAATTAAAGCAGTGCCCTTTTCAAATAGTTCTAAAGACTCTTCTAATGAGCATTCGCCTGATTCAAGTGCAGATATCACTGACTCAATCTCTTTAAGATTTGTTTCAATACTATTTTTCGATGTGCTAGATTTTGACACGTTTAACCTTTTTGTGTTGTGAACATTCATAAATTAATGATGAATGGAAATGAAGTTTGTATATAATATAGTGTTTCTTGCACACGTATTCTAACTATTTTTTTGACACAGAGGAACATTCAGTGAAAATAAGGGAGCTTATCCTATATAAAATTATATTGTTATCTCTTGTTTTTACTTGTCTCTTTTCCTCTGTTAATGCGCAAGTTTTACCCATAAATACGCTTATAAAAGGAAGTGATACAACTAAAGAAGTTGTAACAGAACTTCCTGATCCTCTTAAATTAACACCAAAGTGGTGGGCTTATTTTGAAAGCAAAGAGGGTGAGGCGCTTACTACAGCAGTACAAGCCTTTTTAGATCGTATTGATACGCAAATTGATGTTCTTCCAGAGGATGTGCGTCAAGATTATTTATCTATTCTGAGTAAAATTCGCTCAAATTTTGCTGCATATGAGCTTATTCGCAATAAATCTGTAAGGAGTGATGCTCCTGCTAAGTTTGTTATTGCAGAACAGTATACAATTACACAATTAATTGATCTCATCCATCAGAATCGTGAGCTAGTTGGTAATATCAATAGATTGACGTTAGAAGTTGATGATTATGATAAACAGATTAAATTTTTGGATCGCCAAATTGATACGGGAATGGCGCGTTATATCTCACTTCATACTTCTGATAATACAAGGTTTAAAGAGGGGTTGTCCCTAATATTACAGAGAACAGAACTGGTTCTTATTGAAGAGAGATATATAAGTCAAAAATATCAACTTGATTCGCTAATACAGAAGAACAATGATATTTCTGCAGCGAAAGATTTTGCAGTTGACCATTTGTTAGTATCAGAAGATGAAGTTGAAGCTATAAATAATTCGATACAGCAGAATGAGCTTCGTATGCAAGAGCTCAATGTTCGATTATTAAAGGATCAGCAATCTGTTTCTTTAATGGACTCTAACGGTACAAGTGAAGATAGTGCTGTTTTAAGATATCGGAATCTTCGTGTATTAAATAGCCAAGTTGGCATTACTGTTACGGAATCTCAAATTGTCTCTTATCAATTACAAAAGTTGTTGTTGGATGTTCTTTCAGAAGAGTCTGAACAAAAAGAAAGTAAGACACTAAAGATCCTTCAAGATTATGACAGAGAAATAGCTGAACTTAGAATCAAGTATAAAAATCGAATGGATCAAAATGAAGCTGAGCGAGTTCGATCAAATGAGCTATTAGCTGAAAATAGTGAGGCCCAAACGACATTTTTACGTAATATTACTCAAGATCGTGCGAATTTAATTCAAGAGATTTCAATTAATCTGCAACGATTACAGACGACGATTTTAGATGCCGAATTTCTATCTAAATTAGCCAGTACAAAATTAGCAGAAAAACAAGGTGGGTTTAAAAATAGAATTTATCAAGGACGTTTAATGTTGAGTAATGCTTGGCGCTCTTTGAAAGGGTCATTTGAAACCTCTTTGTTCAAAATTGGAGATACACCTGTAACCGCACAAGGCATTATGCGATTTTTCTTTGTGCTCATTGTCGCATGGTGGATCGCCTTTTGGTTAAATAAGATTTTACTTAGAGTTGGTGCCAGAGGGAACGGAGATAAGCTTCCTGCATACTACTTAGTGAGTAGAATCAGCTACTACTCAATTATTTTGATTGGGTTTTTAGGTGGATTGACCATTATAGGAATTGATTTTACTAATTTTGCATTGGTTGCGGGTGCATTGGCAATCGGGCTCGGATTTGGTTTGCAATCCATAGTAAATAATTTTGTTTCAGGTTTAATTTTACTATTTGAACGTTCCATTAAAGTTGGTGACTTCATTGAATTGCAAGACCGAAATTTGAGAGGAGAAGTTCGTGCAATTAACGTTAGGGCAACAATTATTGCGGATAATGATAATGTAGAGATTGTGATACCAAATTCTGAATTTATTAATACAAAGATGCTGAACTGGACATTATCAGAACCACAACGACGCATGCGTTATCCTTTTAAAGTTGCCTATGGTGTAGATAAAGAGTTGGTGAGAGAAGCAGTATTAAAGGCGGCTGAAGAGGTGCCACACACATTAAAAGGGATTCCTGGAAGAAATCCATCTGTTTGGCTCAACCGTTTTGGGGAATATTATTATGAGTTTGAGTTGGTTGTTTGGCTCACTACTCGGGCTGTAAAGCGCCCAAATAGTGTCCATGCTGCATATATGTGGGCAATTGATACTGCATTAAGAGAGAATAATATAGAGATTCCTGTTCCACAAAGCGAATTGCGTTTCAGAGATAAAAGTGCGGTAGCCGTTAAACCCTATGAAGAGGATGACGGGATAGAGGAATTAGAAGAGGATATTCGAGAGCGTCAAGCAGCCTTATCAAAAAAATAGATAAGGGTGGAAGCTATTTCGATATAATATTAAAAATAGGTTGATACAGAATAAAGGTTACGAGTTATGAGCATATTGACGTTTCAAGAGATTATTTTAAAGTTGCAAACTTTCTGGGCGAAACAAGGCTGTGTATTAATTCAACCTTATGATATGGAAGTGGGTGCTGGAACATTTCATTCAGCAACATTTCTTCGTTCAATTGGCCCTGAGCCATGGGGGGCTGCTTATGTTCAACCCTCTCGTCGCCCAACAGATGGTAGATATGGTGAAAATCCGAATCGATTACAACACTATTATCAATTCCAAGTTGTTATGAAACCGTCTCCTGATAATTTTCAGGAGTTGTATTTGGAGTCACTTCGCGAGTTGGGAATAGATACGTTAGTGCATGACATCCGTTTCGTAGAAGACAATTGGGAATCACCTACTTTAGGCGCATGGGGACTTGGTTGGGAAGTATGGTTAAATGGAATGGAAGTTACTCAATTTACCTATTTTCAGCAGGTGGGAGGGCTTGAATGTAAGCCTGTAATGGGCGAAATCACCTATGGTGTTGAGCGGCTTGCGATGTATTTACAGAATGTTGAAAGTGTTTATGATTTGGTCTGGGCAAGGGGACCTTATGGTGATGTTACCTATGGAGATGTTTATCATCAAAATGAGGTAGAGCAGTCCACTTATAATTTTGAAGAGGCAGATATTACTTTTCTTTTGGATGCTTTTACTGAATATGAAAAAGAAGCGAAACGTTTAATGGATAAAAAACTCGCACTACCCGCCTATGAAATGGTTCTTAAGGCATCACATGTTTTTAACCTTCTGGATGCTCGCAAGGCTATTTCGGTTACAGAAAGACAATCTTATATCTTAAGAGTAAGAGATATTGCAAAGCTAGTCGCTCAATCCTATTTTGAAAGTCGAGAAGCGCTTGGTTTTCCTTTATTAAAATAATAAAAAAAACCCAAATATTTTTGGGCTTTTTTATAATATTAAGAAAAATAGAGATAATTATTTGCCTTCAACTTTCTCTAGGCAAACATTAGGGTTATGTGCATCACGCTCGCAAACAAGTGAACTAGGGTATTTTAATTCATTTTGTTGAGTTGGAGTCGTGAAGTCAACCCAAGAACATCCTGATAAAGCTACTAAACCAAATGTTGCTAGTACTAAGTTTTTCATAAAAGCCTCTTCTAATCAATAATCGATAGTTATAAAAGATACATATTTATTATAACATATAATTAAAAAAAGTGTCACAGGGCATGTTAGTGGTTGCGCAATGATTCAATACGTTTCTCTAATGGCGGATGAGAACTTAATAAATGTGAAATTGAACCAGTGATTCCAAATGCTGCTAGATTTCCAGGAAGATCTTCTGTAGCATGGCCTCTTTGTAATGCTTGAAGTGCGCTGATCATTTTCTCTCTGCCAGCAACGTATGCGCCCCCTTCATCCGCTCTAAATTCCCTTACTCTGCTGAAGTATGCAACAATAAAGGATGCGATAAATCCGAAAATGACTTGTAATATCATTACTACTAACATGTAGACACCTCCTTGGGAGTCACTATTTCTTTCTCCATTTGAAAGCGCAGAAGAAACAATATTCGCAATAATCCGAGAAAGGAAAACAACAAAAGTATTTACCACGCCTTGTAATAAGGCCATTGTGACCATATCCCCATTCGCCACATGAGCCATTTCATGCCCAAGTACGGCTTCAATCTCATCACGATTCATTGTTTTTAAAAGCCCTGTGCTTACCGCAACAAGTGATGAATTTTTACGTGCTCCAGTAGCAAATGCATTAGGTTCACTTGTATCAAATATCCCAACATCTGGCATGCCGATATTGAGTTGTTCTGCTTGCTTTCTTACAGTCTCCACTAGCCAGCGTTCAACCTCTGAACTAGGCGCTGTAATGATATGAACTCCCATTTGATGGATTGCCATCTTTTTCGACATCGCAAGAGAAATAAGAGAACCTGTAAAGCCAATTACTGCGGCTGCAAATAATAGTGGTAACATGCCTTGTGCGCCACCAAGCGCTTTTCCGAGTCCTGTTATTGATAAAATTACAGTGATTACTGCAATGACGCCAATATTTGTCAGGGTCCATAACATGAATCGTTTAAACATGATTTATATCCTCCAAGATAGATTATCAGTATAGAGTGGTGCTATTTATTTAATTTTCAAGTATTCAAATTTTTTGTAAGTAATGATATCTAAGACCGATCATAAGTGAAATCCAGATCATGGGAAACCAAAAGCTTCCATAGAAAGAGACATGCATGTTGATTGGCATAATTGCAAGAAAAGCTATGATTAACCAAGTTGGGAATATCTGTTCTTTAATAATAAATATAAAAAGAGATAAGCATAAAATTAAATAGGGTATTAGCCCAATAATTCCTGTTTCTGTTAGTACTTCAAGCGCATAAAAATGGACATGATAGGCTTCTGGGAAAAAACCTTTTTCATCAGGAGAAACTCGATTGAATGCCTCTCTAAATGTACCTGCACCAATGCCATTTATAGGCGACTTCTGAACTTCTTTAATTGCAACCTTCCATATAATTGTGCGGTACGACGTTAATCGATCAAGAATCGTTTCATTTTTGTTCGTGAGATATTGCATAGATTTTTCAAACCTAGCTTTTACAATAGGTGTTTGACTTATTCCACCTAATATAATACTAGTAATGCAAAACCCAACTAATATCCACTTTAGCCTGACTTTATAATGTGACATTATCCACAGCAACGTAAGAACCATACCGCAAAACAACGAAATCCAGCCTGCGCGTGAGCCAGCTAGGAAGACTGTGAATATCGTACAAAAATACAGGAAAATCCATAGGTAAGTGTATTTTGAACATTTTGATATTGCATCAATTATTTTCCATAAAACAAGGGGAGATAAAGTGGCAATCACATAACCTAATTGATATTTTGGTCCAAAAACTCCTGTGATTCGAACGGGATCAGATTGTAAACCTGCAATACTGTATCCTGAAAGCCATTGTATAATAGCGTCTAGACTTGCAAAGACGGTCAGTAAAATTATGATTTTTGTAAATGATAGAATTTGTTTTTGATTAAGTAATAGACACAAGGGGGCGATAAATAAAATCCGAGTAAAATTTGCAATTACTTTTGCAGTCACTTCGGTATCAATCGAATCCAAAAGTGAAATAATAATAGGGATAATAATTAATAAAAAATATTTGAAGAGTATGTTGGTTTTAATCTCTCTCCAAAC
>CAZBKP010000029.1:0-5768 GCA_964492525.1 uncultured Cardiobacteriales bacterium | reverse complement strand
TAATAATTAATAAAAAATATTTGAAGAGTATGTTGGTTTTAATCTCTCTCCAAACATCTTTTGGGTATAAAAAAGCAAACAGTATGCCCAATAATGTCATCGCAATAAGAATAGCATTCATCCAGCTTAGCTTTATAGGCATTGAAATAAACAGGCTGACGAGTAAAAAAAAGAATATAGAAGAGAATCCTTTAGGGTATGTCATTAAATAATCCCCTTTTAATTAATAGGTCTGCAATACGTTGGGATTCATTTAATCTAGGTGAATGTACAGTTGAGTTAAAGTAGTTTTCGTCTTTTAGATATTGAATATTGTTTCTTATTTTTGTTTTTAACTTAGGCACGTCTAAAAGTGAAACATTACAATCAGCACTAAGTGCCTCATAAATCATAGATACAGACTCAGAGGAAATCCATGCTTCATCAGTTCTAAGAAGTTGTAGAGGTAGCCATGTTGAGTCAACTTGATCAAAAGGAATCACGGTTATAAGTCTACTGATTGATGAAGGTAAATTTTCAAGAAAAGAAGAAGGAGTTCTTCTTGAGGTTGAGAGTGTAATTTTATAGTGATTTTTGTTTTGTATTTTTTCTTCAATCTGTCTATAAATCACTTCATTTGACCACTGACAATTATCGCTTAAACCACCCACTAATATGAGTATTGTATTTCTTGTTTTATTAGTAGATTCAAGAGAGAGTGTATTTAATGCTCCTTCTGAAATAATTGTATTTTTAGTGGGAGTAACTTTGTCATGTCTTGGTATAACACAATAAGAAAACCATGATTTAGGAAAAGATGGCTTCATTAGCACAATTGTTTTACAGTGGTATTTATAGCGAAATAATAGTAATGTTGAATGAGTTTTATGCCCTGCACCTATAACAACAGAATTTTTATATTGTGATAGAGGGCAGTTAGATAAGAATGATTCCTTCACTATTTGCCTAAAATTTAATGCAGGGAGTGTAATTATTTCTGATTTATATAATTTGGACAATGCTGTCGCAAGCCCTTGAGATTGTCTCAAATGTCCAATTTTTCCATCCGAAATGCAAATAATATTTTTTTTCATATAATGAATATGACAAAACCCTAGTTTAGACTAGGGTTCTGATAATATTTATGAACTTAAAAAGTTATTTTGCTTTTAAAGTCAATTTTTCTTTAATACGAGCAGCCTTACCTTCAAGGTTACGCAAGTAGTAGATCTTCGCTTTACGAACATCGCCACGACGTTTTACATCAATTGATGCAATTAATGGGCTGTATGTTTGAAATGTACGCTCAACACCTTCACCGTGAGAAATTTTACGAACTGTAAATGCAGAACCTAATGCACGATTACGCTTAGCAATCACAACGCCTTCAAATGCCTGAACACGCTCACGATTGCCTTCTTTGACTTTTACATTAACGATAACAGTATCGCCAGTTGCAAAAGAAGGGATGTCACGAGACATCATTTCTTGCTCTAATTTTTCTACAATATTCATGATGATAAACCTTAGATGTAATTCAAAATCTAGTTAGTAATTCTAAAAGGAGGGTATTGTATACCATCTCTATGGAAAATGCATTTCTTTTTATTCTTAATTTAAATAAAAAGATCAATCGGTGCTTGACCTTCTCTTATGATTTCAGGATTTCCAGAGCTCAAATCAATAACAGTGGTGGGTTGGTTAGAGCATGCCCCACCATCAATAATGGCATCTACTCGGTTTTCGAAATAAGACTGAATTTCATAAATATCTGAAAAAAAATCGGAAGAATGTGGTTCGAGGCTAACAGTGGTTGAAAGAATAGGCTCTCCTAAAGCCTCCACAATAGCTTGGGTAATAATATGGTTTGGAATTCTAAGACCGATGGTTTTTCTTTTGGGGCTTAAAAGTTTTTTAGGAATATCTTTGGAACCTTTTAAAATGAAAGTATAAGCACTAGGCAGTACAGCTTTGAGTAGTCGAAACTGTCTATTGTCAACAAATGCATATGTTGATAGTTCCGATAAGTCGTGGCAAATCAAAGAAAAAAAGTGGCTATCATCTACCTCGCGAATTTGTCGAATTCTATTCATTCCTTCTTGATTACCAACCATGCAAGCAAAGCTATAATTAGAATCAGTTGGATAGATAATGATTCCGCCTTTTTTGAGGGTGCTGACAACTTGCTGAATGAGTCTTGGTTGTGGATTATCAGGGTGTATTTCTAAAAACATATCATTCGCCTTGTGTTGTTTTGTAGCGCTGATAATTTAGAGCTAACCACTGAATTGCTATGATGGTGGATGCTGTTTCAATAATGCCTTTTTGAACCATCTGCAATGCTTCTTCGCGTGAGACAGTAAATGCTTCTATATCTTCATTTTCTTCAGGAAGACCAAAGAGTCCTCCAGTATTTTCTAGATCGCAAAGAGCAACAAATAGATAGGTTTTCTCGTTGCTACCACCCACAGATGTAAAAAATTCATGAATAGGGGTGAGATTGCTTATTTTTAATCCAGCCTCTTCTTTAGCTTCTCGTTCAGCGACATGGATAAATGACTCATTGTCATGATCAACAAGGCCTGCAATAAGTTCAATGACCCAAGGTGTTTTTGTTTTTTTGTATGCTGCAATCCGTAATTGACGAATTAATAAAATTTTATCTGTAACAGGGTCGTAGGGAAGAACTGCGACGGCATCCAATCGATTAATAACTTCTCGTGTAACATTGGTGATCACTTCTTTATTGAATGAAGGGTAGTCAAATATTAGTTTATCAATTTTGAAAAAACCATTATAGCATCGTTCATTATGATGAATTTTGATCTTATTTTTGTCTATATTTGACAGTTTGTCTTGTAGGATCATGCTTGCGTAGTTCCATATTTTTCACGATAAATATACATCATCTCTAATGCACTTTTATCATAATTGGAAGATTCTAAGAATGTGATGAGATCATTCATAGTAATAATAGAAAATACAGGTAGATTGTACTGCTCTTCAAATTCCTGTACTGCAGACAGGTTGCTATTTCCTTTTTCTTGTCGATCAAGCATGATCAAAACGCCTGAAGGTTCAGCGTTCGAATGGGATATTAATGTTATTGATTCTCGGATGGCAGTACCTGCCGTCATGACATCATCTATTAGTAATGCCTTGCCTTGAAGTGGAGCACCCACAATCATACCTCCCTCCCCATGATCTTTTGCCTCTTTTCGATTAAAGCACCAATTTGTATTAATGTTATGGTTTATATATAAGCTTGTGGCGACAGCAGATACGAGAGGGATCCCTTTGTATGCAGGACCAAAGAGTAAATCAAAAGACAATTGGTGTTTAATGATGAGGTCTGCATAAAGTTTTCCCAAAATGGAAAGTGCTTCGCCTGAATGAAAGGCTCCCGCATTAAAAAAATAAGGGCTTTTTCTTCCTGATTTAAGAATGAATTCGCCAAATTTTAGGGCATGGTGTGCTAAAGCTAAAGAAATAAATTGATGTTTTTGCTCATTCATAAAATATTATCTATTCAGAAAGGTAAATTAGGTTATAAAAAAAGCCATGTTCCCATGGCTTTTTAATGTGATTATTTAGCGTCCCCAAGATCTAACTTGTCCGCTATCAATATGAACAAAGTTTGACCTACTGTAATAGCCAACACCACCAGCCTTTAAAGATAAAGCGGCTCTGCGGATATTTGATGTACTCACGCCAGGCATGCGAATATCAATAGCTTTTCCTTTCATGTGGAAGCTATCTTTAGCAACACCGCGTTGTTGACGTCTTAACATTGAGTTTGTTTGCGGAGAACGGTAACCACTTAATGCATGAGTTGGTTTTCCATAAGCTAGTTGCAATCTTAATGCATATAACTGATCTAAAACATGAGGATCATATAAGCGAGCAGTATTTGTTCTGCGATCACGCAAAGCCCATGAAACTTCATCTAATGACTCACGAATATATCCTTCGCCAGGAACCCAATAGATGATTCGTGTTGTCTCACCTAGTGCAGGTGCATACAATCTTAACTCTCGTTCTTTTGTGATCGCTTGTTTTGCTAGAGCGGGCTGCATTCCAAAAAGTCCTAGCAATGCGCTACCAGCTAATACGCCTGTGGTTACTTTTAAGAGATCTCTACGATGTTCATTAATTAATTCATTATGTTGCGCAATATAATCTTCGTATGATTTGAATGTGTTTTCCAATTCAAGATCAAGACTCTGGTTTGGGCAATCCATAAATAGTATTCCTCGTTTTATGTGTTCGTTGTTGGTGTGCTTTGACTTTCCATATCTTTACGTAATATTTAGTATTACTATTTTATGGGCACGACCAAACGCTTTAAAAATAAACTTTCGGTATTTTATATGCTTTAGCTAGGTTGTGCAACGTTTTATATGATTTTCTTGTGATATTTTTATCAATAATGATTATATATATATGATTTTATATAATTTATGCTGTGAGAATAATGGATTATATTTCACTCAGAAACATATGTTTTTGTGGTAATATTCACTCCTTAATTTGATTTTTTGACAAAAATGTAAGAAAAAATGAGCTACGACCACGAGTTTGATCAATCCCTTAATACTTTTAAAATTCCTCCGCACTCAATAGAAGCAGAACAAGCTGTCTTGGGCGCATTAATGATTGATGATCAGTGTTGGGAGAGAATCGATAATAAAATTTTTGCAATAGACTTTTACCGTGGTGATCATCGTATTATTTTTAATGCAATTAAGACCTTAAATGATAATCTTGAAGCGTGTGATGTGCTTACTGTTGCAGATTTATTAGAGCAAAATAATCAATTACAAGAAGTTGGAGGTAGAGAGTATCTCGCAACACTCTCCTTAGATACACCAAGCGTTAGTAATATTCTCGCGTATGCAGAGATTATTCGAGAGCGCTCAATTGTAAGACAGCTTATAGGGGTTGGATCTAAAATTGTAGATACTGGATTTAATCCCCAAGGGCGAACAAGCAGTGAGCTTCTTGAAGAGGCTGAACAATCTGTATTCGCAATCGCAGAACAAGGCGCAAAGGCAGGGGAAGGACTTGTCGGAATTAAAGAAATTCTCCCTGCTTCTTTGGAGCGATTAGATAGTTTAAGTAAAATTGAAGATGGAATTACTGGGGCGCCTACGGGATGGGTCGCATTTGATGGGATGACGTCTGGTCTCCAAAATGGAGATATGATTGTAGTCGCAGGAAGACCTTCAATGGGAAAGACAACTTTTGCCATGAATATTGTGGAGGCGGTTGCAATTTATACTAAAAAACCGGTTGCTGTATTTAGTATGGAGATGCCTGCAGAACAATTGGTTATGAGAATGTTCTCTTCTTTAGGACGAATTGAGCAGACTAATATTCGTACAGGAAAGCTCGATCCGCAAGAGCAGCAGAGATTAGCCGAAGCAACCAAACAGTTAGCAAGTACCAAGATATTTATTGATGATGCTGGAGGTTTGAGTCCCTCTGAGGTTAGAGCTCGAGCGCGTCGATTAAAACGAGAGCAAAACGGTGAACTCGGATTGATTATGGTCGATTACCTTCAGTTGATGAAAGTGCCAGGGTTATCAGATCAACGTGTGTCGGAGGTTTCTGAGATCTCCCGATCATTAAAATTAATGGCAAGAGAGCTGAATGTTCCTGTTATTGTATTGTCGCAATTAAATCGTAGTTTAGAACAACGTCCGAATAAACGGCCGATTATGAGTGATCTTCGTGAATCAGGGGCGATTGAGCAAGATGCAGACTTGATTTGCTTTATCTATAGAGAT
>CAZBKP010000028.1:0-12338 GCA_964492525.1 uncultured Cardiobacteriales bacterium | reverse complement strand
AGCACCTGAAGAGCAGATCAAGCAACAGATCAATTCTGAAGAAAAACAACCCAAAAAAGCAAAAAAAGTATCAGAATTTGTGAGCTCGACTACTGTTCTTGTTCCAATTCAAAGCAAACCCGTCAAAAGTCCAAAAACACTTGAGCAACTTGCACGAGATAAAGCACGTGCATCAATAAAACTCGTTGATACTTCTTTAATGTTTTATTGTGATATTGTAAAACTCAACATTGAAGCATACGAAAGACTTGCAAATGAATCACTTGATGAACTCTATTTAGTTAATAAATCTGGCGAACAACAGCTTTTGACCAAAGAGCAAGCAGCTAATTATGCGGAGCAGTCAAGGGATGGTGCTCGAAAATATTGCTCTAATCAAAACAAAAGATAGTATTTTACAATTTTCATTGAAAGGGGCATGATGATGCTCCTTTTCTTTTTCAAATTTTTTAATTTTTTGGTACCTATGAAAACATCACACTTTCCTTTAACTACTTCTAAAGATTTCCCGAAAGAAGCTGAAATTATTTCTCACCAACTTATGATTAAATCGGGAATGATGCGACGTGTTGCTCCTGGTATTTTTACTTGGTCTCCTTTAGGATTAAAAGTTCTTAAAAAGGTTGAAAATATCATTCGGGAAGAGATGGATCGCTTTGGCGCAATTGAAATCCTAATGCCATCAGCTCAACCTTCTGAATTATGGGAAGAGTCAGGACGATGGAATAAATTTGGCGACCAACTTCTCAAATTTAAGGATCGTAATGATCGGGAATACTGTATCGGCCCTACCCATGAAGAAGTTGTGACTGATTATGCACGCCAAGAACTTAAAAGTTATCGTCAGCTACCCATAAATTATTATCAAATTCAATGGAAATTCCGTGATGAAATTCGCCCACGCTTTGGAATTATGCGTGCCCGCGAGTTTCTCATGAAAGATGCCTATTCATTTGATCTTGATGCTGCAGGATTAGAAAAAAGCTATCAGACAATGTATCAAGCCTACTGTGCGACATTTGATCGCTTACAACTCAAGTATCGTGCCGTTCTTGCAGATTCTGGTGCTATTGGAGGCGATCGTTCACAAGAATTCCATGTACTCGCAGATTCAGGAGAAGATGCGATTGTGATCTCTACAGAATCAAATTATGCGGCTAATATTGAGCGCGCTGAAACTATGAAAGGAGAACGTTTTAAAGCTCCAAACGAAGCACTTCAGAAAGTTGCAACACCAAATGCAAAGACAGTTGAAGATGTCGCAAAACAGCTCAATGTCCCTATTCGTAAAATCACTAAAACTTTAATTGTTCATGGTGAGAAAAAAGGAGAGCTCATCGCAATTTGTTTGCGTGGCGATCACTCTCTAAATGAAGTCAAAGCAGGTAATTTTCCTGGGATTTTAAATCCTGTCCAATTTGCAAATGATGAGGAACTAAAAACGATACTCGGAGTATCACCTGGGTCAATAGGCCCACTTAACTTACCCATTAAAATCCTGTATGACCATGCGCTCTACTCTGAAAGTGACTTTATTTGTGGAGCAAACGAAGAAGGCTATCATTTCACAGGGGTCAATTTTGAGCGAGATCTTCCGCTTACAGAAACCTATGATCTTCGTAATATTGAAGAAGGTGATCCTTCTCCTTGTGGAAAAGGGATCGTTCAATTCATCCGTGGAATTGAGGTTGGGCATATCTTCCAGCTCGGCAACAAATATACCAAAGCGATGAATGCAACGGTATTAAATCCTGAAGGTAAAAGCGTTGTCATGGAGATGGGATGTTATGGGATTGGCGTATCTCGTATTGTCGCCGCTGCGATCGAGCAAAACCATGACGATAATGGCATCATTTGGCCCGCACCGATGGCACCTTTCCAACTCACTATTATTCCAGTGAATTACCACAAGTCTGAGGAAGTTAAAGCACTTGCGGACTCACTTTACAAAACCTTATCAGAGAATAATGTTGAAGTTCTTTTAGAGGATCGTGATATTCGTCCTGGAAATGCGTTTAATGACCAAGAACTCATCGGTATTCCACACCGTATAGTGATCGGTGAACGCGGGTTGAAGAATGGCGAAATTGAATACAAAGGTCGTAGAGATCAAGAAAGTAGCTTTATTAAACTAGATGAAATCATCGATTTCATTATGAATAAAGTGACTGCTTAAAGTTTCTTCCCTCGAGATTCCTTTTTGTAATGCATAACGCTGTATGTGTTATGCATTATTTTATTTTTAGCACACAACTGTATTAATGATTATGAATATTATTTATCCCTTAATTGCCGTTTTAATTTGGTCTTTTAACACTATCGTTATTAAGCTTTCGACTAATGTGATCGATCCTGCATCGATCTCTTTCTACCGTTGGTTTTTTGCATTACTCATTTTAACGCCTTTTTGTTTTACCAAAATGCTCAAAGAGCGCAAAGAGATCATCAATAATATTGGGAAATTTGCGATCTTAGGGGCATTAGGAATGTTTTTATACCAAGCACTTGCCTATTATGCTGCAGCAACTACAACAGCTTCTTTAATTGGCATTGCCAATGGTATTATTCCTCTTCTCACCCTCATTTTTAGTATTTTTATTTTAAGGGATGCCCCGTCCCTAGGACTTGTGCTTGGAAGTTTAATTTCATTAGTTGGCTTAGTTCTAATCATCAGCAATGGAGATCCAAGTGCACTTATTCAAAATGGCGTTGGCAAGGGAGAAATCCTACTTTTTATTGCCTCTCTTTCATATGCGCTCTATGGCGTTCTTATTAAAAAATGGACGATCAACGTTAGTCGCCCAGTTTCTCTTTATGTCCAAATTTTCTTTGGTGTTGTATGTCTAACACCGCTTTTTATTGTAGATGGAGGAGGCGCACTTAATGAAAAAAATCTTCCACTTGTCCTTTATGCAGCAGTATTCTCATCCGTCATCGCTACTTTTATTTGGATTATAGGAATTTCGAAGCTTGGTGCGAATCGCTGTGCATTCTTTATGAACCTTGCCCCTTTCTTTACTGCTATTCTTTCCTTTTTTATTCTCAAAGAAGAACTGGGATGGCCCTTTATTATTGGAGGCATTCTAGTACTCGTCGGCGTAACAATCGCACAATTTGTACGAATTGGTCGTCGAGGATTCAATTCTAATGATAAGATTACGAATCCATCATAAATAATAAACCTTGCACTATGAATACTTCCCTTATAGCGATCATATTTGTTGCAATAGGTGGAGCTGCAGGATCTGTACTGCGCTACCTTAATACGCTTGCTATCAATAAATTTATATCTCACTCTTATCCATTTGCAACGTTTTCAATCAATTTATTGGGGTGCTTTATCATCGGAATCTTAATGGGAATGATTGAAACAAAGTTTATTGTTAAT
Source organism: uncultured Cardiobacteriales bacterium (assembly GCA_964492525.1). Lineage (GTDB taxonomy): Bacteria > Pseudomonadota > Gammaproteobacteria > Cardiobacteriales > Wohlfahrtiimonadaceae > Wohlfahrtiimonas. The sequence goes on along the minus strand of CAZBKP010000028.1, from coordinate 8,950 downwards.
CCTAATATTAAACTTCTTTTAGTTACCGGATTCTGTGGAGGATATACAACATTCTCCACGTTTTCATTAGAAAATGTATTGCTACTTCAAGACAATCACCCTTTTCTTGCACTATCTTATATTTTAGGTAGTCTTATCCTAGGCATCATGATGACGATTATTGGTTTATATATTGGCAAAATAATATAGATTGTTACAATAGTTCCACTTATTTTTAGGGGATATCATCCAATATGAAAAAGCTATTCAAGTGGATCCTGTATATATCATTATCAATCATCGCTATTATTGCGATTGGAATAGGCGGACTCCTCTACTTTGTAGATCCGAATCAATTTAAACCAAAGCTTGAGGAATTTGCGCTTGAAAAAGCAAATATTGTCCTTGCCATTAAAGGTGATATGAAATGGACATTTTATCCATGGCTTGGGTTTTCAATTCGCGATGTCTCTGTTGCAAGCCCCATCACACCATCTTCACCTTTTGCATCCGTTGGAGAAGTTAAAACTTCTCTATTCCTTAAAGATCTTCTTAAAAAACGCATCAATATGAGCGAAGTACTGATCGACGATCTTCACATTAACTTATTAAAAGATCAAAAAGGGATCACAAACTGGGATATTTCTAGAAAAACACCTAAAACAATAGAAAATCAATCAACAACTATTTCGAATGATAAACCGTCTATAAACAATAGTGAATCTAATCCTAATTTTGAGATTAATATCCAACAATTTACACTCTCGAATGCCGTCCTTTCATTCAAAGATGCACAAAATAATCAAATGACTGAGATTTCTTCACTCAATCTCAGAACGGGAGCATTAGAGCCCAACCGCCCGATTGATTTAACAATCACTGGGCAAATGGCCAACTACAACCCAAAACTATTAATGCCCTTCTCTCTTCAAACAACCCTTATCTACGATATTAAAACCAATCGTTATCAGCTCAATCCATTTAATCTTGAGCTTTCTCCAGAGGCCGAAATTACACATAGAAAGGCCCTTAACATTTCGTTGACATCAAATATCCGTGCAGATCTTACCACTCAGCAATTTTTGGCAGAGCAATCTGTACTTAAGCTCAATGGAAAGGTCCTCAACTATCCCATAAAAGATGCGATTATTAAAATGAATGTTGCCGCGGATTTATCAAAGGATATAGCTACAATTAATGGGCTTTCTATACAATATGATGCACTCAATATTCAAGGTAATACAACCCTCTCCAATGTAACAAAACCTAACCTTGTTTTTAAAGGCAATCTCTCAACAAACCGTTTTGACCCAAGACCACTGATCAAAACACTCGGAATAACATTACCTAAAATGGAAAGCAGTAGTGCACTCTCATCACTACAACTCAAAAGTGCAATTGAAGGTTCTACTCAACAAATTACCTTGAATACACTCTCACTTGATTTTGATAAAACAAATATTTCAGGCAAGGTCAGTGCCAAGATTGGAGGCAAAGTTCCCACGATCAATGCAAACCTTTCAGGAAATGCCATTCAAATTGCCGATTATCTCCAGCCGAGTGCCCCCCCTCAGAAAGGAAATGCAAACAAAGCAACCTCCCAACAAAAAGTGTCTCAAAAAACATTTTCATGGGATACAAAACCCTTCTTAGCTGTTGATGGGTTAAAAGCAATCAATGCAGATATCACGTTTAAATTCCAAGAAATTGCTTTGGATACATTAGTCCTAAAACAAAATCTGTTAGCACTTAAGCTTAACAATGGAATTGCGACGCTCTCTCAGTTAAAAACAAATGTATTAGGGAGCGATATTTCAGCTTCAGGTAGCTTAGATGGAACGGCGAAACTTCCTAAAGTTACCCTTAAAACAAGTTTAAAAAATCTGAATTTAACAAAAGTAGTTCCATCGTTGAACTTAAGTGAATACATCACGAATCAGACCATTTTATCCTTAATCAATAAAGATAAAAAATCTGTGCTTGTCGAAGGCATATTAACCGCTAATCTTGATATCACAAGTCAGGGAAAAAGCCAAAAACAGCTTGTTTCAAATTTAAATGGAGCGTTCAACTTTAAGCTTTCCAACGGAAAAATTGTCAATGTAAATTATGACAAATTAATGTGTGAAGCCATTGCAACACTCAATCAGAAAAAGCTAACCTCTCAATTTACCCAAAAAGATACCCCTTTTACATCTCTTGGAGGGAATTTCACAATTAAAAATGGTATCGTTAGCAATCAAGATTTAATCATTGATCTACCTGGAATTAAAGCCACAGGTGCAGGCACTGTAAACCTTGTCTCGCTGACTGCAGATTATAAAGTCAATGCCATTTTAGAAGGTGATCAACGCATTAACCCCGATCCTGCGTGTCAAATTAGTGATGATTTTAAAAATCTCCCCTTCCCATTGATTTGTCGTGGGTCTCTCGTTGCCACAGGAAATGCATCTCTTTGCTCTATTGACTCAAATGAGCTCGGAAAATTAGCCTTATCCATTGGTGAACGAAAACTTAAGAAAAAAGTAGATAAAGAGATCGATAAGCAAAAAGAGAAGCTTGGCAATAAGTTAGAAGATGAACTCAATAAACAAATTAAAAAGAATCCGAAGATAAAAGGACTTTTACAACAGATCTTATAATGAGAATAATTCAGTGCATCACTTTGACAATAGGAGGCTTAATTATACAACTTGGCTTCTCTCCTATTGTCTTTGCCCTAAAAATAACAGATCAAAGCGAAACATATATTCTTGATCCTGAATCATTGGAAACGCTTCAAGAAACGATGATTCAATCATCTACCATTCAATCTGATAACCCTTATCACAAGCCAACAGGCGCTTATATCGCAACGATATCTTTTGATCGTTTTAAAACAAAATTTAAAGATAATAAATGTCGTGTTTCTGATTTTGAGTTCAAACTTGATGGAAAAACAATCACTCCTAAGCTTAAGGAGGGGAAGCGCTATCTTACTAAACTGAAGCTTCAGTTTGAGGCTGAACTATATATGATTAAACATCATGAAAATAAACATAAGTTAATCTGGCAATCTGTTTTGGAGGATGCAGAAAAGAAAATAAGATCGCTTCGGACAGAAGATGATGAATCTTGCTCATCGCTGAGTGAGCTTGTAAATCAACATTATCAAAATGCGCTTTTAGAGGCAAATCGTAAAAATTCGGTTTTTGATTGTGTGACCTATGGCAATCGCCTCAATCCTGAACAACAATGTGAAAACTAGCACATCTAAACTGACAACAATAGATAAATCAGATAACATGCTTTTTATTTCGAAAAATAAAATATGATCTATTTTTTTAGCATCTTACTCTTCATCTTTATCTGCACAATACTTATCATTCGTTATCTACGGAGCAAATTTTCGCAGTTTAAAGTGAATCATGCTATTTTTTATGGAGTTTCTGAAAAAGAGTATGTTTTTAAACCCGATCAAAATGTATATCTCTTACAAACTCCAACTACTTTAGAGACACTAAAACACAATGATCTCACTATTTTTAGTTGGAACATCTATAAGCAAAAATTATCTTCCTCAGTCCCTCAACTAGATACCATGATCCATCAAGCTGATTTAGTTTTATTGCAAGAGGCTAGAGAGAGTGAAACATTAAATGCACTTATGCGAAGGAAAGAGACAAAAGGGATTCAAGTTGTTGCATTCAAAGATGGATACTATTCAAATGGCGTTATGACGATTGCAAAAATAAAACCACTCTCCTATTTAATGCAGAAATATTCTGAACCGTGGATTCGCTTCCCAAAATCAGGGCTTATTACCACTTACCCTTTAGATAATGGGCAAATGCTGATGGTTGGAAATTTTCATGCGATTAACTTTTCAATTGGAATTAAAGCATTTATTCGACAAGTTGATGCCGTTGTTGATGTAATGCAAAAACATAAGGGTCCCATTATCTTTGGAGGAGATTTCAATACATGGAAAGTATCTAGAATGCATTACCTAAAGAAAAGAGCTTCTTCGATAGGATTGGATGAAATCCAGTACCACGTTGATGAACGGACAAAAGTTCTTGGCAAAGCACTTGATCATATCTTCATTAAAGACTTAATTGTTGAAGAAGCTATTGCTTTCAATGTCGTTGCATCAGACCATAACCCGATTAAACTGAGACTTTCCACATCCATCTAATTAAAATTATTTAATTTAAACAAGTTAACTTATACTAGCAAAGTTAATTTATTCCTTAGGTGCATAAAATGAAAAAATATATTATTTGGACTCTTTTTTTCTCTAGCTTCACTACTATTTCATTTTCTCAAGAACTGAGCTATACACCAGAACAAATTGATAGAATCATGAATCAAATTGTAACAACGTATCAAAAGAAAATTCCATTTCAAGTTGATGAAATTACAGAATTATCTAGCCTATCATACGATAACAAAACAGTTAAATATGGCTATACAATGATAAACAAACTTGATCAATTTGATAAATCAATCGTTTATAAAACGATTCAAAAGATGACATGTAATCCTTTAGGAAAAACCCATACCCTAGTAAAAGAATACGATATTTCTTATGAATATAGCTATTACGATAAAGAAAATAATTTGCTTACAAACTTTGTGATCGATAAAAGTCAGTGCCAATAGCAAGTCCTGAAAAAAACCTAGTTACACAAAGCAATTCTCACCAAGAAATTTCTCGTCTTGTTGTTGAGTGTGCAGCCCTATTATTAAAGTACGGTGCTGAGACAGCACTAGTAGAGACACTCTCAACACGTTTAGGACTCTCTTTGGGCGTTTCTAGTGTTGAATGCTCCATTACTTCAATGGCGATTGTCTTAACAACAGTTCACAAAAATCGTTATATGACGATTACTCGAAAAAACATCGATGCTGGCATTGATATGTATATTGTTGCTCAAGTTCAAAAAATTGTGATTAATACTGAACTTGGTAATTTCAGCACTATTGAAGAAGTTAAAGATGCTTTTGACTCTATTGAAGTAAAACGTTATCCATCATACTTAGTTGTAATTATGGTGGGTATCGCCTGTGCAGCATTTTGCCGCTTAGCAGGAGGCTCATTGCATGCATCCCTTATTACTTTTTTATCAAGTACCTTAGGAATGGGGATTAGATTGAAAATTTCAAAATTACATATCAATCCAATTATTAATTTCTACCTTACTGCTTTTGTTACAACTTCAATATGTGGTTTTTTATTTAAACTTATTCCGAATGAATCTCCTCAGGTAGCAATGGGGGCCTGTGTTCTATTACTTGTACCTGGATTCCCTCTTGTTAATTCTATCTCAGATATGTTTAAAGGATATGTCAACATGGGTATTTCTCGTTGGATTACCGTATTTTGGTATGTTCTTGCAACCTGCTTAGGCATTACGACTGCATTGCAGCTCTTTCAGCTACAAGGGTGGAGCTAACAATATGGCTTTTTTTATTGTCATACAAAATATTCTGTTAGCTGCCATTGCAGCTGTTGGTTTTGCACTCGTATTCAACGTCCCAAAAGAGTATTTAAAATATTGTGCTTTTCTTGGCTCTTTGGGATACGCCACTCGCATGCTCTTTCAATTTTTAGGAGTTCCTTCGTTGATTGCTATTTTATGTGCATCATTGTCCATTGGAACTGTTGCTATTTTACTTTCGTATAAATTATTAGCACATCCAAAGACGATCAGTGTCGCTGCAATCATCCCTATGTTCCCAGGAATTTCAGTTTATAAATCTACAATTTCAATGATTGAACTTTATCATATGGGTTATTCGGAAGAACGAATGGCGATGCTGATGACTCATTTCTTATCAGCAACATTCTCTATCGGAGCACTTTCAATAGGATTAACACTCCCAGGAATTCTTATTTATCGCCGACGTAAAAGTATCTAATCACGCCAAAATGCTGGAGTAAGTAGAACAAAAATTGTAAAGATCTCAAGGCGGCCTAAAATCATTGCAAAGGTTAATACAGATAAACCAAATTCATTCACGGATGCGTAGTTACTAGATACTGCACCTAATGCCGTTCCTGTGATATTTAAACACCCTGCAATCGCCGTAAAAGATGCAAGAGGGCTTAACCCTGTTCCAATCATTACTAACGTAAGAATAATCAAAGAAAATCCATATAAGCCTAAAAAAGCAAGTATGCTTCCCAATATTGATTCAGGTATAACCTTTCCATCAATACGAACAGAAATCTGAGCCCGAGGATGAATTAAACGATAAACTTCCCTACCGGCCTGTTTTATCAATAGCAAAACTCGGATAACCTTTATTCCTCCCGCTGTCGATCCCGTACATCCCCCAATAAAAGAGAGGAAAATCAAGAATAGTGGCAAATATACAGGCCAATCTCCCATTGGGGCTATTGTAAATCCGGTAGTTGTAATCATTGCAACAACTGCAAAGATTGCATTTGAAAAAGCATCCAACCACGAAGAAAAGGTACCATAAAGCTTTAATGTAACCATTGTAATCAGAACAGCGACTATACAGATATAAACATAAACCTTAAGCTCATAATTATTAAAATATCGCGTTAATTTTCTATCTCTAAACGCCAAATAATGAAGTGTGAAATTAATACCACCCAAAAACATAAAGAAAACTGCAATACTATTAATAAGTCCACTATTAAAATGAGCGAGCCCATCGTCATAATTGGTAAATCCCGCAGTAGAAACTGTTGAAAAAGCATGTGTTATGGCATCAAAGAAACTCATTCCTGCAAAATAATATGCACAAATACAGACAACTAAAAGTGTAATGTAAACAATCCATAAATTCCGTGCAGTTTGCGCAATTCGTGGAGTTAGCTTTTCTTCTTTCATTGGACCTGGGATCTCCGCTTTAAAAAGTGTCATCCCTCCCATACCTAATAATGGCATGATTGCTACTGCTAATATAATAACCCCCATACCTCCCAAAAATTGAAGCTGTGTCCGATACCAAAGAATAGATTTTGGCAACATCTCTAAATTTCTCAGTGTTGTAGAACCAGTAGTTGAGAATCCTGAAGTTGCCTCAAATAAAGATCTTATAAATCCTATATTTAAAACATCAGAGAAGTAGAAAGGAATCGCACACACGATACTGAGTCCTGCCCAGAATAATGTAACGATAATAAATCCATTTCGAGTTTTTAATTCGCTTTCTGTATTTCGATTGGGAAACCATAATAATGCCCCAATTAAAAGTGTAACGAAGAAAGAGATCAGAAAATTTCCGTATTGATGATCTGCATAGATAAAGGAAATAACAATAGGAATCAAGAAAGTTAGACTAAATCCCATCATCAGTATTCCCATAATTTTAGAAATGATGGTCATTTGGTTATGCATATCAACACGCCATAATTGTATATAAAATGAACGCACAATTTTACCGACTATCTATTTAAAAGCATAGATTTTTATTATTTAAAAGATCAATAAACAAAACAAATATAGCCATGATTGATTTTATTTTTTAAATAATGCATTATATACATGGTATTTTTTACTGATGTTACACTTAATTAAGGAGTATACGATGAAACACGTTGCTAAGATTTCTACATTATTAATTTTAGGTTTGATTGCTACTGGTTGTGCATCTAACGCACAAAAAACTGCTGATGAAGCATTAGCGACTGCAAATGAAGCTAAAAACATCGCTTTATCAACTCAAGCACAATTTGACAGATATTTCACAAAAACACGTTACAAATAGTTTTTGAAAATATTTTAGATCTAAAATACTAGTAATATATACAGCGCCTGATAGATTTATCAGGCGTTTTTCTTTATTTAAAATTTATATCTATCAATCTCGCTATTTATTATTTTAGCCTACCATCATTTTAAAATATTAGATGAGATATAAAAAAAGCCCCAAATGAATGGAGCTTTTCTTTTAGAAAGAAATTAAATTAGAAAGCATCTTTAAAGAATTTCTCTATTTTTTCAATCTCTTTTTCATCATATTTCTGATATTTACCCGCATCTTTAAGAATACGCTTAATCTCATGAACTGCTTTTTTCTCTTCAAACCATTTCCTGAAAGAAAAATGATCTCCATGCGCTTCTTTTAATGCATCAATTTTTGCAATTTCTTCATCTAATTTAATGAGTCTTGCTGCAATATCATCAATTACTTTGAGTTGCTTTTCTTCTAACTTTGCTACAGTTGTCATCTCCATCTCCTTAATTTAATTGGAACACATATAGTGTAGGAAATAATTTCTTAAATTTAGGAAATGCAAATCTCTTTCCTCAATTCTGTGTATCAAAATATGCTTATATTTATGTCCCCAAAAAATTTTAATTAAACAGTGTTAAAAATATGATATTATTCTTTTGATATTTATCATAAACCGTTAGGGATAATTATGACTTTATTTTTATTAGCATTCACATTGCTACTTATTTTCGAGTTTAAGATTCTCGGAAGAATCAGTGGCCTAAATCAATATTTAAAAAAGATTGAAAAACAAATTCAAACTATCGAGAAGAAAATATCCACTTCTAAAGTAGAGTCTAATCCGCCCGACTCTATTCCTGATGTCACCGCATCACAAGATAAAATAGTACCTATGTCTCATCAATTTGAGCCTATAACATTAAAACCTCCGGTCTCAATCATTGAGACAACATTACATAAAACAGTCGAAGAGATTAAAGAAGAGAAGATTAAATCTCTATTAGAGATAGATGCAGTACAAGAAAGTACTATCAAAGAAGAAGTTTTACTTTCCGAGCCAGTCATTTCAACACAAATTGAAACAGTTCAAGAAATTATCCCCCCCATAACAGGGATATCACATGATGAAAGCACGACGAATAAAAAAACAACTGAACCTAAGCCATTAACATCCCAACCCCCTATCGAAAGAACTAAACCAGCAATTCAAGATCCTCTTCAAAAAGAAGAACCTTCAATCATCAATGAATGGATTATGAAAGGATTTAAGTGG
>CAZBKP010000027.1:0-12755 GCA_964492525.1 uncultured Cardiobacteriales bacterium | reverse complement strand
TAACCACAAGATCAATGAATGGATGTAACACTCCCCTTACCATTTTCTCGCCTAAAGGATTAAAAGCGCTTATTGAGCTAGCAATCAAAACAACACAATCTTATCTTAATTTTGAGTTAGAGATCATTGAGCTCATCCCCAGCACCAATAAAAATGAACCTTTCTTAGTATATGAATCCACAACACTTAAAATCACAGGAATTGAATTAAAACACAGAATACAAAGCTTCGCTTACCGTATTGAAGAATTTGATAAAACAGGTGCTTTAAACATCAATAAACTAAAAAAAATGGGAATTAATAATCAAGATTTTTTTAAAAAACTCAAAAAAAATGAAGACATCCCTTTAGAGAATGGTTCCATTTTGCTAGCAAAAGATTACTTAGCTCCCTCTATAAAAGGAAAAACTATTGTTATTTTTGGTGATACAGAACCGTGTGAAAACGAAGTTGTCATTGCAAAAGATGCTGACTATATTGTGCATGAGGCAACGTTAGAAAATGCACTCCAGAACATTGCAAATGAAAGAGGCCATTCAACCACTGTACAAACTGCAAAAATGGCAAAAAAAGCGAATGTTCAAAATTTAATCATTACACATCTAAGTTCAAGATACACAAAACAGAACGAAGATAGTTTTTTGGAGGAATGCAAAACGATTTTCCCAAGAACCTATCTTGCACATGATTTTGAAACTTTCAAACTTTAGTAAAAACCACTACTTATTTGACTTTTAGACCATTTTTAGCTATAAATCCCAACTTATTAAAACAACAAGGAGATAACACAATGAAAAAAATATTAATCACTTTTATCCTACTTACAACTTCCTTATTAAGTTCGCTTGTTTTTGCAGATCCTATCAATATTAATACTGCAACAAAAGAAGAACTTATTGAAAAATTAGAAGGTGTGGGTGAAGCAAAAGCAGAAGCAATTATTCAATATCGTAATGAACATGGAAAATTCAGTAATACAGAAGAGTTACTCAATGTTCCCGGTATTGGTGATAAAACACTCGAAAAAATAAAAGATGATGTCCGTTTCAGTGGAAAAACTGCAAGTAAAGCAAAAGAATCTTCGAATTCAATCAAAGATTCTCTAAAATTAAAAAAAGCTGAAAATACTGAGAAAGCAAACGATGTTAAATCTTCTGTTAAATCAAAGAAAGATGAGCGCATTCAAAAAGCTAAAGAAGATAAGGAGTCTATCAAAGCAAAGAAAGATGATCGTATTAAAAAAGCTAAAGAAGATAAAGAGACGCCTGCAAAGAAGATAACAAAAGAGGAAAAATCTAAAAACACAAAAAAAATGAAAGATGAAGCTGAACAAAAGAAAGACAAAGCATCCAAAAAAGCGAACGACCTAAAAGATTCTCCAAAGTCTAAAAAAGATGAGGCATCAAGCAAAGCTAAAGAAGCGAAAAAGACTGCTAAATCAAAAAAAGATGAAAAGACGAAAGACATAAAAGAGTCAACAAAGTCGAAAAAAGAGAAATCTTCTCAAAAAACTAAAGAGGCAAAAAAGCCAGCTAAGACTAAGAAAAGCAAAGAGGATAAATAATAATTAGTTAAAGGCTGTACCGTTTTAAATTAGTAGAAAAGCACAATTAATGAAAGGTTATACATATATCGAAATCATTATTGTGCTTTTTTTATTCTCGATATTTTGTGTATTTGCTATTGCCTCTTTTTCTCATTTATCAACTCAAAATGCCTATCAATCGGCAATTGTGTTATTAGAACAAGATCTTAAATTCGCTAAACGTTATGCCGATCGTTTTAAAATTCCAATATCGATTTGTGTAAGCCACGATAAAAAGAGTTGCTATAAAGAGCAATCTTCTTATTGGAATACTGGCTGGATTATTTTTAAAGATATTAATAGCAACTTCATTCCAACAGAAAACAGCATTATTAGAGTACGCAATACTTTTGATGACAAGGTTTCAATATTTTCTAATCGAAATATTGGCAATGGCATTCACTTCAAACCACTTAGAAAAAGAGGAAAGTCATTGGGGAATAACCTCCCTACAGGACATTTTATCATTTGTGCAAAAGACAAATTAGCACATAAAATTATTCTTAACTACTATGGCTATTATAGAACAGAAAAAGAGGCTCCTTGCAGTTAACGGTTAAGATAAAATCCACTATTCATATAGCGATGATATATCTCTCTTAAAATAACCATTAAAACAGCACATGCAGGGAGTGCAAGTAAAATCCCAAAGAATCCAAATAGATTCCCACCTGCCATCAAAGCAAAAACAACAGCAAGAGGATGCATGCCTAGTTTATCTCCCACCAATTTTGGGGTAAGGACAAAACTTTCTAATACTTGCCCGATCCCAAATACTACTCCAACAAGAATAAGATGCTTAATATCATGATATTGAAACCATGCTGCTCCAAGCCCCAATAAAATTCCAGTAGACGCCCCTAAATATGGAATAAAGCTAATTAATCCAGCAATAATACCAATCATTAAACCATATTGAATACCAACAACAGACAGACCAAAACTATAGATAAATCCTAGTGCAAGCATTACAGAAAACTGTCCTCGTAGAAAACCACCCAACATCTCATTTGCATCATGTAAAAACTTCATTACAAAGGGTTCAGATTGTCTTGGGATAAGCGCCAACATGCGATCACAGATCAATTCCCAATCTCGCATAAAATAAAAAGTTAACATCGGAATTAAAAAGAGACTGACAAAAAAACCAATCACTGCAAGAGTAGATGCTCCTAAAGAAGAGATTACCTTACGAAGTGTTTCTGCAATCATGCCACTATACCCACTTAGAGTTTCTTTCAGCACACCAAGATCTACCTGTAGATTTTTCTTATCAAAAATACTATCTACTTGAAACACAGTATGTTGTAACCACTCAACAATTGCAGGAATATGATTCAATAAAGAAATAAATTGATTAATTAAGACAGGAATTACAACTAATAATAGCAAGATAATCACTAAGATAATAAAACTAAATACAGCAGTCACAGCCCACATTCTAGAGACTTTCTCAAATCGACTCTGTATTTTGGCAACCAATGGATTTCCAAGGTACGCTAACCCAAATGCGATAATAAATGGTGTTAATACTGCACTTAAAAGATGAATCAGCCACAAACACGCAATCACAGCCAACCATACCAATATCTTTTTATTATTAATCGTCATTTTAAACCCTAATCTTTTAAATAATCGGGCTATTTTACACGATTTTAAATAATTATTAGCCCCAGAATTAAAAGTAAAAATTTAAAGCCATTTACAGTATAATGATGACTTTATTAATCCTTAATAATGGTTAAATTATTGATGAAAATAAGATTTTCTAGTCTCTTAATCGCTTTTAGTTGCTTGATTTCAAGTATTGCACTATGCGAAACAGAACTTCAAGCCACCGATAAAGAAGTTGATGATTCTCTACCATCATCTGTAGGACGCTGGGTTCATGATGGTGAACCGCTTAAACAGTACCCAGTTTGTTATCAACTTTGGCGTTGTGAATCTGCGGATCAAACTGCAAAAAACATTCCGAGTCTACCTAAAGGTGAGTGGGGCTTATGTGAAAATTATGCCACATTATCTCCTGGTAATATTTGCACAAAATGCGATGTTCCCCCTCCCTCTGAAGCTTGTTTTTAATTGAGAAATTTTGATTACTATGACTTACTTAATAGACGTCCGTTCCTCTGATGAGTTTAAAAATGGACATTTGGAAAATGCAATTCATATTGACCATAAAGAGATCCTTCAAAAAATTGAAAGTGTCACAATTGATAAAAATGCAAAAATCTATCTCTATTGCAAATCTGGGATGCGTTCTGCCATTGCAGTTCAGCTGCTACATGGCAAAGGATATTATCATGCCGTCAACATTGGATCATACGATACTTTAAAAGCATCATTAAAACACTCTTTTAAGAAAAATATCTCTTCTGCTGTCACACTATAGAGGAACTTATGAAAATCAACTATCTAACACTTGGTGTTGTTTTAACGTCTATAACCTTATCTGGTTGTGTATCAACTTCAAAGCCATCCCCTACTCCAGAACCTTTAACGCCTATTTCGCAACAAAATCTAGAAGCTCAAATTCCACAGAATAAATCTGCTATTCGTAGCTGTATCCTCGCAGATAAGTCAATATATTCTATCAAAGATATTAGTACATACGAAAAAGGAACTCGACTTATTGTTGAAAACAAGAATGGAGTGCAAAAAATTTGTGATGTTAATGTGAACAGTAAAGCAACTATTCTACCAATAACTGACCCTATTTCAGGACTTAATAGTACATTTTATCCCGTTGGAAAATCTATTCAAAAAAGTTGTGTTCAAAAAGAAAAGATTATGGATAATGATGGGCGCTTAATGGGTACACTATGTAAATAAAATATAATGCGTATTTCACCTAATGCCATTGATCAGCTTTTACCACAAACACAATGTAAACAGTGTGGGTTTAACGCCTGTTTCCCTTATGCAGAGGCATTAAGCAAAGGAGAGAGTGACCTTAATCGTTGCCCGCCTGGTGGAGTACCTGTCATGAGGGCTTTGGCAAAATTACTGAACAAGCCCGAAAAACCCATTAACCCTGAGTGTGGTACTGTAAAAGCACCACAAATTGTTAGAATTAATGAGTCTCTCTGCATTGGTTGCACAAAATGCATCCAAGCATGCCCAGTCGATGCAATCATAGGCGCAAAAAAATTGATGCATACTGTCATCGCTCATGAATGTACTGGCTGTGAGTTATGTATTCCACCCTGCCCTTTAGATTGCATTGATATTATCCCCGTCATTCAAAATGATTTTGCTGAATTTGGTTTAACTCAGGCTCAACAACGACGCGCGAGTCAATCTCGAAAACGTTACCAAGCTCGATTAAAGAGAGAAGAAGAAAGAATTACTGTAACCAATACTCTGCCTCCTCAGGAAAAAGTCCTTGCAGATAGAGTAGATACAAAAAACATGCTCTCATTTATTGAATTGGCGAAACAAAAAGCCAAAGCCAAATACCCCCTCTCAGAACGTTAATCCTGAATCATGACAAAACTTTATCAAAGACGAATGACAAAAAAAGAAGTCTTAACTTTCTTTGAAATTTTACAAAAAGATAACCCTCAACCGACGACAGAACTTCATTATACATCCCCTTTTGAGCTCTTAGTCGCAGTTATGCTTTCTGCCCAAGCCACAGATAAAGGGGTTAATAAAGCAACTGACATATTATTCAAAATTGCCAATACACCAGAAGCGATTTATACACTAGGTATTGATGGAATCAAGCATTATATCCGCACTATCGGTCTTTTTAATACAAAAGCAGAAAACCTTTACAAAACCTGTAAAATTTTAATAGACCTACACCATAGCCAAGTTCCTGATACTAGAGAGGAACTAGAAGCACTCCCTGGGGTTGGTAGAAAAACAGCTAATGTGATTTTAAATACAGCATTTAGACGACCTACTATGGCTGTTGATACACATATTTTTAGGGTTTCTAATCGTACTGGACTTGCACCTGGAAAGAATGTTCTTATTGTAGAAAAGAACTTACTCGCTACAATTCCCGAACAATTCATTTTAGACGCACATCATTGGCTAATTCTTCTAGGCAGATATACCTGTATCGCAAGATCTCCAAGATGCGCATCCTGTCTTGTTTATAATCAATGCCAATTTAAAGAAAAAAACGTGTAAAATACGTACTATTTTTACAAAAGAAACTTATAAGGGATTCAAATGATTTTAGTCACTGGCGGTGCTGGATTTATTGGTGCAAACTTTGTTTTAGATTGGTGTGCAAGCCAAGATGAGCCCGTTATAAACTTAGATAAACTGACCTACGCAGGCAACCTTTCTACATTGGATACATTAAAAGATAATCCCAACCATATTTTTATCCATGGAGATATTGGCGACTCTGAGCTCATTACAACACTTTTAAATGATCATAAACCGAGAGCTATCATCAATTTTGCCGCAGAATCACACGTTGACCGTTCGATCCATGGCCCTACTGATTTTATTCAAACCAATATTGTAGGAACATTCAATCTTCTTGAAGCAACTCGCAACTATTGGAGCAATCTCCCCATAGGTGATAAAAACAATTTTAGATTCCTTCATGTTTCAACAGATGAGGTCTATGGTACTTTAGAAAAAAATGATCCTCCTTTTAGTGAGATGAATAGATATGAACCTAACAGCCCATATTCTGCAAGTAAAGCAGCGAGTGATCACCTCGTCCGCGCATGGCATCATACGTATGGTCTTCCTGTTCTTACGACAAACTGCTCTAATAATTATGGTCCTTATCATTTCCCTGAAAAATTAATTCCTCTCGTTATCTTAAATGCACTTAATGGGAAATCTCTTCCTATCTATGGGGATGGACAACAAATTCGTGATTGGCTTTATGTTAAAGATCATTGCTCGGCAATTCGTACTGTACTCTCAAATGGAACTGTTGGAGAAACGTACAATGTAGGCGGTTGGAATGAAAAAGCAAATATTGATGTTGTAAAAACCATTTGCAGTATTTTAGATGAACTTCGCCCTAAATCTGGTGGCCAAAGCTATTCTACACAAATTACATTTGTGAAAGACCGCGCAGGACATGATCGTCGTTATGCAATTGATGCACGAAAACTTGAGCGTGAATTAAATTGGAAACCTGTTGAAACATTTGAATCAGGTATTCGCAAAACCGTTGAATGGTATTTAAATAATCAGCAGTGGGTTGACAATGTTACCTCTGGTGCATATCAAGAATGGATTAAAAAACAATACTAATTATGATAGATAAACCCAAAAATGCGACGATTAGTTTTCAAAAAATCGTCGTTATTACAAGCTTGATTTTATTTACAATTAAAATCTTCGCTTGGTATTTAACAAACTCTGTTGCCATCCTAACAGATGCCTTAGAGAGTATTATCAATGTTGTTGCAGGGGCATTTACGCTTTATAGTTTATATGTATCAGCTCAGCCTGAGGATCACAATCATCCTTACGGCCATGGAAAAATTGAGTTTATTGCAGCAGGCATAGAAGGGTCGATGATCGTCTGTGCTGGAATTTATATTTTTTACGAAGCGATCTCTAATCTTATTGAACAAAATTTCCAAATCCAACAACTTAACTATGGCGTTATTCTTATTGGAATTACAGGTGGCGCTAACTTCCTACTAGGTTACAACGCTATTAAAAAAGGGAAAAAACATAAATCTCTTCCACTCATTGCAGGTGGAAAACATCTCTTATCTGATTGTTATTCTTCCCTTGCACTTATCATAGGGCTTGTTTTAGTAATGATTACAAAACAACTTTGGCTTGATAGTGTCATTGCAATGATTTTTGGCAGCATTATTGTCTATACGGGAGTAAAAATTGTCAGAGAAGCTGTTGCGGGCATTATGGACGAAGCAGATGATGATCTTCTTCAAGAACTCATTGATGTTTTAAATAACGACCGCAATAAACATTGGATTGATATCCATAACATTCGTTTTATTAAATATGGGAGTAAATTGCACTTAGATTGCCATTTAACTGTACCTTGGTATTTAAACTTAAGAGATGTTCATCAATACTATGTTGAACTACGAGATCTTACTAAAGCTCATTTTGGAGACCAAATCGAACTATTTGTTCATTTGGATGACTGTGTTCCTGAATCTTGTGCAATCTGTACTATTGATAACTGCGCCAAACGCTGCGCACCTTTTACTGAAAAACTCACATGGAATATCGGTAATACAACTCAAATTCAACGACATAGTCTAGAACTAGACCAATAATATGCTTATTGACAGTCATATTCATATAGATGATAAGATATTTACAAATATCCTCGATCAAGCTTTAGAAGACGCTCAACTGTGTGGAATAAATAGGTGGATCATCCCCGCTACTACCGCATCCTCATTCTTTCCAATT
The DNA here is from genome assembly GCA_964492525.1 of uncultured Cardiobacteriales bacterium. Classification (GTDB taxonomy): domain Bacteria; phylum Pseudomonadota; class Gammaproteobacteria; order Cardiobacteriales; family Wohlfahrtiimonadaceae; genus Wohlfahrtiimonas. The sequence goes on along the minus strand of CAZBKP010000027.1, from coordinate 4,786 downwards.
CATCATATTACAAAACAACATTCAGGGTGTTATGCCGCCTACGGGCTACACCCCTATTATATCTCAACTCATACGGATGAAGATATGATACAGCTTCAAGAAATGCTTGAATGTTATCACCCTATAGCAATTGGTGAATGTGGATTAGATTTAATGATTGAAAATCCCCAATTTGAATTGCAAACACATCTCTTTCAAAAACATATTGAACTTGCAGAAACCTATCGGCTTCCACTAATTATTCATGCAAGAAAAAGCCTTGATTTAGTATTAAAAATATTGAGACAGCATAAATCTGTCTCGGGTGTCATTCACGCATTTTCTGGTAGTCAACAACAAGCGAATCAATGCATCGATTTAGGGTTTAAACTTGGTTTTGGTGGCTCTGTAACTTATGATCGCGCACAGAATTTGCGTAAAATCCTAAAATCTATTCCTATTGATGCTCTTTTACTAGAGACAGATGCCCCTTTCCAAAAAAGTGCATTTTCTCAAGAAAAGTATCATCAACCGAAAGATTTATTGGGTATTGCGCAAGAAATTGCTAAAATTCGGCAAGAACCATATGAATATATCTGTACAGAAACAACTAAAAACAGCGTGCAGTTATTTAATTTAAAGGAGTTTTAATGATTGTTCCAAAGCATCTTGCAAATTTACTTCAAATCGAATTTCCCATTCTCCAAGCACCTATGGTAGGAGGATATACCTCTCCTGAGCTTGTTGCGACTGTATCAAACAACAAAGGATTAGGAGCAATCGCAGCGGGATACTTAAATCCCTACTCGCTACAAGAAGCAATCCTAAATGTAAAAGCACTCACACCTAATCCTTTTCAAGTGAATTTCTTTGTGCCACATCGAACTTATGTCCAACGAGAAGAGATCAATGCATTTATCAATCACTGTTTACATCTAGATTCTGAATTGCACTCTCAATCATTTGACGTACTTTACAATGAGAATAATTGGGAAATTCATGAGCTTGAACCCATGGTAGAATGTGCGATCGAAAATGGGGTCTCTGTTGTAAGCTTTACTTTTGGCGTGCCTAATGCATCTATTATTGCAAGACTTAAATCTAATAATATAAAAATCATTGGAACTGCAACTCATTTACTAGAAGCATTTCTTTGGCAAGAGAGAGGTGCGGATGTCATCATCCTCCAAGGCAATGAAGCGGGTGGCTATCGTCATACATTTATTGGAGATCCTTTAAAAGTCTCACAATCAATATTTACACTACTACAGCAAGGCGTTAGAGAGCTAAATATCCCCGTTATAGCTTCAGGCGGACTATTTGATGCAAATGGAATGGGAGCCGCATTTTGCTTAGGTGCCTCTGCTGTTATGATTGGAACTGCTTTCTTAACAACAGAAGAAGCAAATACAACAGAAGAATATAAGAATATTCTGCTCAATAGTAATGAATTAGATAGTATTCTAACGAATCTATGGAGTGGCAACTATGCTCGAGCAATTCGCACAGAAGACTTAAAGGCATTGGAAGCAGAAATAACGAAACCACTTCCCTTCCCTGCACAAGAGTTTTTAATAAAACAACTGCTCACAAAACACTCTCCAGAGAAATATCAACCCATTTTTGCGGGTGTTAATGCACAATACTGTTCAAAGATGTCTGCAAAAGAACTGATGCAATATTGGATACAAGCGGTAGAGTGCTTGTAATAATTTTGTCATTTTTCTGCCATTCCGTTGTCATAAAACTTTCTTAAACTACATGCGTTGTATTTATTTATTGTTCTTATGACAAAGGAAGACATATGCAAACTCAGTTCACAACTTCTGTAAAATCACTCTGTTTAGGCCTTGCGATAGCACTTGGAGCAACATCAGGAGCTTACGCAAATGACGTATTATTTGATCGCAGTGCAAAGGGAGATATCACTACAAAAGGTGGAGCAAGACGCTTAACTCAAGATCAAATTGAACTACTAAAAAAAGAAATGGAAAAACATAATGTTAAAAATGTAATCCTTTTCATCGGTGACGGAATGGGTGATTCTGAAATCACAGCAGCACGTAACTTAGCAGAAGGTGCGGGCGGTTCATTTAAAGGATTGGATTCGCTTCCTTTTACAGGACAATATACACACTATTCTCTTGATAAAAAAACAAAACTCCCTGATTATGTAACAGATTCAGCAGCATCTGCAACAGCCTGGTCTACAGGTGTTAAAAGTTATAATGGCGCTCTTGGAGTAGATGTTAATGGAAAACCTCACCCTACTCTTTTAGAACTTGCAAAGAAAGCAGGGCTTGCAACAGGAAATGTTTCAACAGCTGAACTTCAGGATGCAACTCCTGCAGCGTTATTCTCTCACATTACACATCGTAAATGTTATGGGCCAACTGCAACGACTGAGAAATGTCCTGATCTTGCACTTGAGAATGGTGGCCCAGGTTCTATTACTGAGCAAATGATCGAAACACGTGCTGATATCACTTTAGGTGGTGGCTTCAAATCTTTCAAAGAGCAAGCAACAGCAGGTAAATGGAAAGGAAAAACATTAGAAGAGCAAGCAAAAGAGCGTGGTTATATCATTGTTAAAAATGCAGATGAATTGAAAAAAATTCAAGTTGCCAACCAAGATAAACCTGTACTTGGGCTCTTCTCAGAAGGCAATATGCCAGTTCGTTGGAAAGGACCTAAAGCAACTCATAATGGGAACAAGAATGCGCCTGTTAAATGTGAAATTAATGATGCAAGAACAGCTGATATCCCAACATTAGCAGCAATGACTGAAAAAGCGCTTGAAGTATTAAGCCAAAATAAGAATGGCTTCTTCTTGCAAGTTGAAGGAGCTTCTATCGATAAAGAAGATCACGTTGCAAATGCATGTGGTCAAATTGGTGAAACAGTCGATTTAGATGAAGCGGTTCAAGTCGGTTTAGATTTTGCTAAAAAGAAAGGTGATACGCTTGTTGTTGTAACTGCAGATCATGCTCATTCAAGCCAGATCATTCCAAATAATGCAGAAGCACCTGGATTAACTGTTACTTTAATTACAAAAGATGGCGCACCAATGACGGTAAGCTACGGTAATAGTGATACAGATAGCCAAAATCATACAGGCTCACAAATTAGAATCGCCGCATATGGTCCTAAGGCTGCAAGCGTTGTTGGATTATTAGATCAAACAGATCTTTTCTTCATCCTAAGAGATTCGTTAAATCTAAAAGATTAAAATAATGATGGTATAGATAATAATAAAAATCATAACAATAATGAAACAGGCGTGAGAAATCACGCCTTTTTTATCCCTTCCATTCATAACGTTTGATTAATGAGTTTGTTATACTATCCTCTTTTCATAACTATAGCGATGTATAGCTAACAAAAACATATGCAGATAAAAAGTCTATTAACTCCTAATATAAAAATTATCATTCCAATTGTTGCGATATCTTTAATATCGGTCACTTTTTATAAGATACATTCTCCTTTACCTAAAGCAGGACAAGTCAATTACGATATTCTTTTACCTGAAAAATGGCATCATCCCTATAAAAAGCTTTCTCTTTTTGAGAATCAATCTATTCCTACACTTTTATCTGTAAAAGACCAACAAACATTTGTTGACGCACTAAATAACCTCAAACAACAACGTTATATTAATCAACTCAAACATTATAAGCTTAAACATTATTTAATGACGCTATACGATCTCCCAGAAAAAGAAGTTGAGCTAATTTTAAGAAGCGCATCACTTAATGCAAATCGCTATAACTTAGACACGGAACTCATTCTTGCGATCGTCTTCGTTGAATCAAGCTATAATCGTGTTGCAAGAAGCAACCGCGGTGCATTAGGACTTATGCAAGTGGTTCCAAAATGGCATATTGATAAAATCAATCAATACGGTGGAGTTGATGTTCTTTTTGATATTTCAACCAATATTCACATTGGTACGGAAATTCTTGCTGAATATTTAGAGAAGGAAAATGACTTAGCTACTGCACTTATGCGCTACAACGGCAGTCTAAATGATAAAACACAACGTTATCCGACGCGTGTTTTAGAAAAATATGAATACCTTAAAAAACTAACACATCTAGACTCGCTTCTAATCCCTGAAAGTTTCGATATTGTTTCGGTTGAATAAAAAAGCCCATATATTAATATGGGCTTTTTTATTCTTAGAGAAATACTTATATCTTAAACTAACTGCTTTCTGCCTCTTTAATTAGCTCTTCTGCTGTTGGTAAATTTGTTCCAAATCGGACAACTTTAGACAATTTAACTTCATTATCCTTACCAGGATGAACAGTGATGTTAAATTTAATTGCAATTATACGTCGTCCAATCTCAGGTTTAAATTCTCTATAATTTGGTACATCAAAAAGATCTACGATATCAACATTTGGATTTGGATTAATATAATTTGTAACAGTAGTCATTCCTTTGCGACTTTTATCAGCTACAGCTTTCGTCAACACATTAATATGATTTTTAGTGAGTTCAACCCAACCACCTGAATCAAAGTCATTTTCGTTTGTCCCTGTAATATTAGAATCAGGGACATAGCGAAGATCACTTTTACTCGATAACCCTAATGAAATTTCAATTTTTGGAACGTCTCCTTCATCAGGACTTAAAAAAAGAGGGTAACCAACCATCATGCTTTCCTTTCCGGGTTGTGGCTGGAGATAATTTCCAACAGTGTAGCTATCGTCAAGTGGAGACGGAGTAAAATCACGCCCCCATGCCGCCACTTCGTCTTGTACTTTTACTGGGTTCGTTACCTTAGAGTCTGTAGCTGTAG
>CAZBKP010000026.1:4327-12846 GCA_964492525.1 uncultured Cardiobacteriales bacterium | reverse complement strand
CTCATGAAGGTACAGCCCTAACAAAATATAATTTAAAATGGGTAAAAATAGATAATCTAATATTTGCGCCCAACCCACTCGAAATCCTGCTTTTCCTCCAAAAGTGTGCTGAACATAAGAGTACGCAGACCCTGAAAGCGGAAGGATTTTTGTCATCCGGCAATAACTTAATGCGGTAAAAAATACCATCACTAAGCAGATTACATAGGCAATCGGAAGATGCCCTTGACTGAGCACAGTGACTTGACCGTAGGTTGTGAATATTCCTAAAGGAACCATATAAGCGAGACCAAAAGCAACAAGCGCAGGAGTGGTCAACACACGTTTCATTTTTATTGTGGACATAATAGTTTCTCCTTAGTCCAAAGTGACAATAAAAAACGATTAACTATGTTTATCGTTATAGTGTTTAAGAGTTTTTAAGGAGGCCGATTGTCCTCCCAAAAGAATAATAATGCAAGCTTTTTTGGCCAACAAAATGTTGGCCAAAATGTGTTATTGGCATTGATAGACGATTTTACCGCCCACAAAGGTTGTTAAAATTTTTGTATGTTCTAATTCTTCTGCTGAAATTGTAAAAGGATTGCGATCTGTAATGATGCAATCTGCAAATTTTCCAACTTCTAGAGAACCAAGGGTATCCTCACTTCCAAGTGCATACGCAGCCTCTATCGTTGCAGCACGAAGGGTCTCGATTGCAGTTAAATTACGGTCATTATCTAATCTAGGTGCATTCGGTTCACTGATCTTACGCGTCATTGCAACTTTAAAGTCATACCATTCATTTAAGGGATCAATCGGCCAATCACTTCCAAAACTTACGGTGACTCCCGTATCAATAAATTTACCAATCGGTTCTAAGTGCTCAACGCGCTCCTTACCAATGATTTTTGTATCGTCATCAATGAGCTCTTGTGTCATTCCTGCCCATTGGAAAGAGAGGGAGGCGATCGTTTTAAGATCTTTAAATCGCTTAAATTGATGGGGCGCAACGAGCTCATTGTGTGCAAGTGCAGGACGGATGTCGGTCTTTACCTCTTTTCTCATGACTTCAATGGCATCTAATGCCGCTTCGACAGCACCATCTGCAACTGTGTGCATATGGGGGTGAAATCCTAGCTTACTGACTTCAGTCACAAGCGTATTGATGATCTCTTGAGGATAATATAAATCTCCATATCGATCAGACGGTTGCCAGTTAGGCGTCTCTTTAGTGCCTTTATTCTCTAAATAAGGAGAGAGCAACGAGGCCGTCATAATTGGCATATGGAGAACGCCATCGATGAAAAACTTAGCATGACAAATTTTAATGCCTGGTTTTGGTGTCCATGTCGTATCACTATATTTTTGAGCAAAAGCCTTCATGTTAGAAACTGCGCTTGGGATCGACTCAAGTGTCGGTGCATCATCTGGCGTGATTTCTCGTGCGCCAAAAAGACGTACGGTCAATTTATTTTGATCACTCAATATTTTAAAAGCATCAAACTGTAGGGGTAAGGCACGAGCATCCATAATAGTTGTCACGCCTTGCTGGTTAAGGACATTTTGTACATTCTCAGCAATAACAACCGCTTGCTCTAAGTTAATTCCCGGAATGCTATCGAATGCACGCATTGCAGGAGCATCTTCTAGAATTCCATTGAGGGAGCCATCAGGATTTCTGCCTATTTGTCCATCTGTTGGGTCAGGCGTGTTCTCATCGAGCCCAAATAGTGCTAAAGCTCGGCTATTTGCAACAAGTGTGTGGCAATCATTTGAAAACAGAATAACAGGACGTTTTGTTTTTAGTGAATCTAAGTCCGCACGTGTGATATCGGTTCCACTTGGAATCATCCCTTGGCGAAGCCATGCACGGACTTGAAGCCAATCGTTTTCTCCCGTTAATATATCTTGATCTAAGTGGTTTTGTATTATGTTTAGTGTTTCAGGAATTGTTAAACTTGCATAATTCAAATTACATCCTGAAAGTTGTAGTCCTCCCCAAAATGGATGTAGATGAGAGTCAATAATACCGGGGAGAACTGTTTTTCCATCAAGGTCGATTATTTTCGTATTCTCATTGAGATATGGAGAAATAGATTCATAATTTCCAATTGCAATGATATATCCATTTGAAATCGCCATTGCCTCAGCAACAGTATCCTTTTGATCCGCTGTATAAATATAGCCATTGATCAGTGCGTATTCCGCAAATGTTACTTGATTAGCCAAAATATAATCCTTAATAAAAAGTAGTATTATAAAAAATCAAAGATTTTTACAGACATAGTGTCGACAACCTTTTGGGTAAGTGAGCTATTTTATATGGATATGATCGAAATGCCTATTTAAAATAGCCGTGTGACATAAATTTCCTATAGAATGATCTTGTTTTAGGCCTTCATGGAGTGCTTGATATTGATCTCATTAAAGATAAAAATAATGCTGTTTGCTGTGAGTATTGTGGTCATTGGCTTCATTCTTTTTCTTAAATTCTTTGGGGAGGATTTTTTCTATTACCCTAATAATCATGATTATGGGCATTCTCCTGATAAATATGGGCAACACTATGAACGGCATATACTCACGAGTAAAGATGGAACAAAATTAGAGGCTTGGTTTATTCCAAGTGAGCTTCATAAAAATCCTCAAGAAGCCTTGGGAACTGTGTTGTATTACCATGGAAACTCTCAAAACTTAACCGTTCAATATGGAAATGTTCACTGGCTCCCTAAAGCTGGATTTAATGTGTTTGCCATTGATTATCGTGGATTTGGTAACTCTGAGGGGGCGCCTAGTATCAAAGGTATTTTTGAAGATGGAATTGTCGCACTTGAATGGATTCGGGGATTTTCAAAGATAGATCCCTCTAAACTGTTTGTTATCGGGCAAAGTTTAGGAGGTAACGTTGCATCCGCTGTGCTCGGAGAAAGTAGTAGAGAGGGGGTTCTAGCAATTGTATTAGATTCCACTTTTTATAGTTATCCGATGATTGCAAGTGATAAGCTTAAAGGGGCAGGGTATTTTATTGATGATAAATATAGTGCCTATCACTACATCAAATCATTTTCACCGATTCCTATTTTATTCTTACATGGGGAAGCAGATAAAGTTGTTCCTGCATATCATTCTAGGAAGTTGTTTGATGATGCAAATGAGCCCAAAGAAATGGTTATAATTCCCAATTTTCACCATATCGAAACATTTAATCATACTCTTTATCAAGAGAAGGTAATTAAATTCTTCAAACAGGCACTTGTTAATAAAGAAGAGAGAAGTGAATGATACCACTAAGTTTGTATATTCATTTTCCATGGTGCATCCAGAAATGCCCCTATTGTGATTTTAATTCGCATACATGGAAAAATGATCAACAGTACAAAACCTATATGGCATCGCTTAAAGATGATTTATTAGAGATGTTGCCATTGATTTGGGGAAGACGTATCCACTCTATCTTTATTGGAGGAGGAACGCCAAGTTTAATTCATCCTGAAGATTTGGATCAGCTCTTTTCGATGCTACGAACTTATTTATCTTTTGATCCCAACATTGAGATCACAATGGAAGCAAATCCAGGAACGGTAGATCAGGCCTATTTTAATGAATATCACACGATTGGTGTAAACCGCCTTTCGATAGGGATTCAGAGTCTGAAAAATGAGCATTTAAAACGGTTAGGTCGAATTCATAATCATAATGATGCGATTAAATCCGTTGAAATTGCAAAAAATGCAGGATTTAGAAATATTAATTGCGATCTAATGTTTGGGCTACCTGAGCAGACGGTAGAAGATGCCTTGTCTGATTTATCCGAAATTATTGATTTAGCTCCAACCCATATTTCACATTATCAATTAACCCTTGAGCCTAACACTTTATTTTATAAACATCCGCCAAGGCTTCCTCAGAGCGACATTATTGAACAGATGCAAATTGAGGGGCAATCTATTTTGAATCATGCGGGATATTATCAGTATGAAGTATCTGCATTTGCACAGCAGGATTTTAGATGTAAACATAATTTAAATTATTGGGAATTTGGTGATTATATAGGGATTGGAGCAGGTGCTCATGGCAAGGTCACTATGATGAGCGAAAAAATGATCTTAAGGACTGCAATTGAAAAACATCCCAAAACATACAATGCATTATCGAGCAAAGATCGATTAACCCAGAATTATGTTGATAAAAACGAAATCCCTTTTGAATTTATGTTAAATGCGTTGCGTCTAAAAGAGGGTGTTCCTAAACACTATTTTACTGAACGGACTTTTTTAAGTGATGAAATAATCCAAGCTAAACTCATAGAACTTAGAAAAGAGGGATGGTTAGAAAAGGACGCAAATCAAATTGTCACAACAGAAAAAGGGTTTTTATTTTTAAATCATATTTTAGAACAGTTTTTATGATGCTCGATGTATCATAAAATGTGTGATAATAGTCGATTATTATTTGTCATTGGATGATTTTAACAACTCCCCATGAATTTTATACAACCTTTATTATCAACAGATGAGGGCGTTATTGCGCTTTGCATTTTTGTAATTTTGTTTATTTTTGTAGTGATTTTCTTTTTTAAATGGCGACAAGAAAAAGCACAGAGTAGTCAATTACTCTCTTATCAAGAATCTCATTATCAGGAGTTGGTTGCTTCATTGCGATCTGAAAATCAAATAGTTCAGAATAAACTTGAAGCGAGTCAAGGGGAGTATACGATCATTGCCAATGAATATACTAAAGTGCGCACGACGCTTGAAGAAAAAGAAAAATCTTTTGCGGATCAAATTAAATTATTGATGGAGAGTAAAGCTCAGCTTACCTTGGAGTTTGAGTCTTTAGCAAATCAAATATTCGAAGCAAAAGGAAAAATACAAACAGAGTTAAATAAGAAATCAATGATGCATCTTTTGCAACCCTTTAGGGAACAATTGCATGAGTTTAAGCAACGTGTTGAACATATTTATCATGATGAAACGGTTCAAAAAACAGCCTTAAAAGAAGAGTTGTTGCATTTAAAGCAACTCAATGCAGAGATGAGCAAAGAAACTCAAGCGTTGACAACCGCACTTAAAGGGAACAAAAAAGTTCAGGGAAATTGGGGAGAGCTAGTATTAGAGAATCTTCTTGAAACCGCAGGATTAACAGAAGGACGCGATTTTTCTACTCAATATCAAGTTGTTTCTCAAGAAGGAGAGCGACAAATACCCGATGTTGTGATTCATTTACCTCAAGATCAGCATTTAATTATAGACTCAAAAGTATCCATGAATGCTTATATAGATTATGTTAATAATAGTGATGAAGATGAGCGTGCGCGTTTTATAAAACAGCATTGTGATGCGATTAAGACACATGTTAAAACGCTCTCAGCAAAACAGTATGGAAAAGCAAAAAGCTTACATGCTCCTGAATTAGTCGTTATGTTTATTCCCATAGAGTCTGCATTTATTGCAGCGGTTGAGTATGATCCATCCTTATTAGAAATGGCAATTCACACTAATATTTTGATAACAACCCCAAGTACGCTCCTTGCAAGTCTAAATGTTATTCGCCAGCTTTGGCGCATGGAGAAGCAAAATGAAAATGTAGAAAAACTGGCTGTGGTGGCTGCACAAGTTTACGACAAATTTAGACTTTTCTTAGAGAGTATGGAAAATATCGAAAAAGGATTGGATCGGGCGAAAGAGTCTTTTATGACGGCGAAGAATCAACTCGTTACAGGGAGAGGGAATCTACTGGATCTAAGCCAACAATTTTTAGAGTTAGGCGTTTCCGTTAAAAAGAAAATTGAAGAAAAAGAATGAAGTTAACGGAAGAGCAGGCTCAGATCATTGAAAGTAAGGGTGATCTAAAAATCAATGCAGTTGCAGGGTCTGGAAAAACAACGACAATTATTGCTTATGCGAAGTCAAGACCTCGTACGAATAAGATTCTATATTTAGCTTTTAATCGTAGGGTTAGACAAGAAGCGATCAATCGCTTTAGAGTGGAAGGCGTTCAAAATGTAGATGTAGAAACGACTCATTCATTGGCATATAAGTATATTGTTAGAAGAGGGGGATTTTTACTTAAAGAAGGGAGCTACAAAACAAGTGAAATTGCACATCTTGCGAAATTAAATCCAATGCTTCCTTTAAGGCAGAGATATGTTTTAGCAAATCATATTAATAAACTTTTGGGATATTATTGCAACAGTAATGCAGGAGCATATAGTGAACTGGATTATTTATCTCAAGTTTCAGATCCTCAAGCAAAATCAGTCGTCTCTCATCACTATGATACGATTATCGGTGCCACAAGAGATCTTTTAAAAAAGATGAATCAACGAGAAATTGCAATTACGCATGATTTTTATCTCAAAAAGTTTCAGTTATTAGCACCTGAATTAGGATACGACATGATTTTTTTTGATGAAGGGCAAGATGCTTCTCCTGCGATGATAGACCTCTTTCTCAAGCAGTCTGCCGTTAAAGTAATGACAGGGGATGTCCATCAACAGATTTATAGTTGGCGTTATGCCGTTAATGCCCTAGAAAATATTGAGTTTGATACATTGCCACTTTCGACAAGCTTTCGATTTAATACAGATATTGCAAACTTAGCAAGCGAAACACTCAAATGGAAAAATCATTTGGGAGATCAAATTTCTCCTACGATTTATGGTAAAGGGGAAAGTAATTTATCACAAAAGAAAGTGGTATTAGGGAGAACAAATCTCGGTTTGTTATTGGCGGCAATTCAATATATTCATGATCCTGATATGTCAGGAATGATCTATTTTGAGGGGAGTATTCATGCATATACCTATGCGGAAGAAGGTGCTTCTCTCTATGATGTATTAAATCTCTACCAAGGAAAACTAGCACAAATCAAAGATCCAATTATTAGAAGTTTAGAAAATATAGAAAATCTTGAGGAATATGCAGAAGAAACAGAAGAGATGCAGCTTAAGATGATGATCGAACTTGTCAAAAAGTATGGGGGCAATATCTATCAGGTTATGAAAAAATTGAAAGCGCGTTTAGTTCCAGCGGATAAAAAAGAGGAAGCAGATCTGCTATTTTCTACCGTTCATCGTAGTAAGGGAATGGAGTATGATAGCGTTTTTTTAATTAATGATTTTATTTCTGAAGAATCTATAGTGCGTTTTACAAAATCAAAAAATATCCAGCCCTTAAAGCTGATAGAAGAGATCAATTTGTTATATGTGGCGATTACAAGAACTAAGAATACTTTGTATATTCCAGAATCATTATTGCCCAAAGATTTTCCTCAGTCACCAAAGATCTGTATTATGCATCCAGAGAGTAAAATCAATTATCTTAAAACCTTTTGTGAGTTATAAGGCAGTCAGTTATGTGGACAATTTATCATAATCCTAATTGTTCTAAATCGAATGCAGCGTTATCACTACTTTTATCTAAAGGAATTCAGCCAAAGGTTGTTTCTTATCTTGAAACTCCGCCTGATAAAGTTACGCTGTTAGCATTGTTAAAAATGCTGTCATTTGATATTGAAGCAATGGTGCGAAAAAAAGAAGAGGGATTTATACCTTATGCAACAGTATGGATAACTTATTCTCTAGAAGAAAAAATAGAGTTTTTGGAACAACATATTTCATTATTAGAACGACCCATTATCGTACATGGCAATCGTGCAATCATCGGTCGACCCACAGTTGAAGTTATTTTACCTTTATTTGATGAGGAGAAAGAATAATGAGAATTATATTGGTTATTGGATGTTTGTTAGGTGCACTTTCTGTTGGACTTGGAGCTTTTGGTGCTCATGCTCTCAAGGGATCCGTTGGAGAGTATGGAATGGTACTTTGGGAACGAGGAACATACTATCAAATGGTTCATGCGATTATGATCGTCATTACTGTGCTAGCAGCGAATCATTTTAAAACCACACAGTATTTTAAAGTGGCAGGAAGCTTATTTATTTTAGGAGTTCTCTGTTTCTCAGGAAGTTTATACACGATTGCGTTAACAGGAATAAAAACTTTTGGCGCAGTTGCGCCTGTGGGTGGTTTTTCTTTTATGTTTGGTTGGCTGTTTCTCGCGCTTGGGTTTTATCATAAAGTGACTACAAATAGTCATTAAATTGTTGTAACGGCAAGGAGTACAATTTATGAATCAAATTACTGCACTTTCACCGCTTGATGGGCGTTATGCAAAACAAACTGAGCCCTTACAAAAAATAATGAGTGAGTATGGTTTAATTAAGGCTCGTGTTAGAGTCGAGATTGAGTGGTTTATCGCACTTTCTGAGTGTAAGGAAATTGAAGAAGTTCCTAGATTAACATCCTCGCAGAAAGAAAGATTGCGTGCTTTGGCGCTTAATTTTTCAGTAGAGGATGCCATAGCGGTAAAAACGATTGAAAAAACAACGAATCATGATGTTAAAGCTGTTGAATATTGGCTCAAAGAACAGTTTAGCCATGATGAAGACATTGCGCGTTATTCAGAATTTTTGCATTTTGCCTGCACCTCAGAAGATATTAACAATTTATCTTATGCCTTAATGCTGAAAGC
>CAZBKP010000026.1:0-4227 GCA_964492525.1 uncultured Cardiobacteriales bacterium | reverse complement strand
TAGGTTACTTTAAGCAAAAGGTTATCGAAGGGGAAGTTGGATCATCAACGATGCCTCATAAGGTGAATCCGATAGATTTTGAAAATGCAGAAGGTAATTTTGGGTTAAGTAATGCACTGTTTACACATTTTGCAGAAAAGTTACCGATTTCTCGTTGGCAACGAGATTTAAGTGATTCGACTGTTTTAAGAAGTATAGGTTCTGCTTTTGGTTATGGATTGATTGGGTATATGAGTCTCTTAAAAGGATTGAATAAATTAGAGGTGAATGAATCAGTCATCTTAAGTGATCTTGATCGAAACTGGGAAGTATTAGCGGAGCCAATTCAGACTGTAATGCGTCGTTATGGCATTGAAGCTCCTTATGAAAAGCTTAAAGCTCTAACGAGAGGGCAAAAAGTAACTAGAGAAATGCTTTTGAATTTTATCGATACATTAGAACTTCCTATTACCGTAAAAATGGATTTAAAGCAATTATCTCCAGAATCATACATGGGATTAGCAAGTGTATTAGCTAATAAAATTTGAAGCTTATCGGTTGTTTAGTAAAAGCGATATACATAATCAACAGATTTTTTGAAGAGAATAAGGTAAAAAAGGGTATATTATTAGATCTTTTGATCTAATGATTGGGTTTTGGATGAATATATTAAGGGATCGATGAAATCTAATTTAAATCAAGCCAAATTGTCTTAAACTAGTCGTATAGTAGTAGCTGTAAAGGGATTTAAAGTAACATTTTTCTTACAAAGAGGATATATATGAAACTTACTAGAGATGCACTTCATCAACTTATGAAAAACAAACTTGCTAAAGCAGGTCTTTCTGATGAGCATGCAAGCATTGTTGCGGATGTATTAGTCCATGCAGATGCAAGAGGAATACACTCTCATGGCGCCGTTCGTGTTGAGTATTACTCTGAAAGAATTAGTAAGGGCGGAACAAATACAAAACCAAACTTTAAGTTTGAGAAAACAGGCCCTTGTAGTGGTGTTTTTCATGGTGATAATGGTGCGGGTCATGTTGCTGCAAAACTTGCAATGGATGAAGCAATTGCAATGGCAAAAGAGAATGGAATTGCAGTTGTAGGTGTGCGTCAAATTGGTCATAGTGGTGCGCTATCTTATTTTGTGGAAATGGCAGCAAATGCAGGAATGATTGGTCTTTCTGTGTGTCAATCAGATCCTATGGCGGTTCCTTTTAATGGAGCAGAGGTTTACTACGGTACAAACCCTCTTGCATTTGCAGCGCCTGGGGAAGGCGATAAAAAAATTATTTTTGATATGGCTACGACAGTACAAGCTTGGGGTAAAGTGCTTGATGCTCGTTCTCGTAATGCACCTATCCCTGACACTTGGGCAGTAGATGCAAATGGTAAGCCTACAACAGATGCACATGCGGTTCATGGCTTGTTACCAATTTCTGGTCCAAAAGGCTATGGTTTAATGATGATGATTGATGTGCTTTCAGGCGTTCTTTTAGGTTTGCCTTCTGGAAAGCATGTATCTTCAATGTACCATGATCTTACAGAAGGTCGTAATTTGGGACAGTTGCATATTGTAATTGATCCAGCTCGTTTTGCAGGAGCAGATGTTGTTCGTAAAGGTATCTCTCAAACGATGGCTGAGTTGAACCAAGTTAAGCCAGCAGAAGGCGTTGAGCGTGTATATTATCCTGGTGAAAATACGGAGATAGAAGAAAGAGAAAGCAATGCAAATGGAATTGAAATTGTAGATGATATTTATAATTATCTTATTTCTGATGCGATCTACGTGAACTCTTATGATCATAAAGATCCTTTTGCAAGCTAATCTGTTAGATCCTTTGTGTATATTTAAGTGCTAGTTGAATTCATTATATTGTAAAGTTATAACACTACTATAAATAACTAGCACATTTAGGTTCTTTCAAAATTTTAAGGAGTAAAAATGTCTGATTTTAAAAAAAGCTATTCTGAGTTATCTTCTTGGTTATCAAGTGTTGGGGCAGATCCAACGGGTGGGATGACTCGATTATTGTATAGCAAAGAATGGATTGCAGCTCAACATGGGCTCAAAGAAAGATTTGAAAAAAGTGGTCTAGAAGCAAAGTTTGATGAAGTAGGTAATCTATTTGGTCGTGTAGAAGGAAGTAAATACCCAAATGAAACAATCCTATCAGGTTCTCATATTGATACAGTTGTCAATGGTGGTAATCTTGATGGACAGTATGGTATAGAGGCGGCATTCCTTGCAATCAAATATCTCAAAGAAAAACATGGTCAACCTTTACGCTCTATGGAAGTTGTTTCTCTTGCAGAAGAAGAAGGCAGCCGCTTCCCATTTGTATACTGGGGAAGTAAAAATATCGCAGGAATTGCTAAAAATAGTGATGTAATGAATATTGCTGATAATAAAGGTGTTAAATTTGTCGATGCAATGAAAGATGCTGGATTTGGTTTTCGTGAAGAAGGAAAACCAATGCGTTCGGATATCAAAGCATTTTTAGAAATCCATATTGAGCAAGGTAATGTGCTTGAAATGGAAGGCAAACAAGTGGGTGTAGTTAATGCAATTGTGGGTCAGCGTCGTTACAATATTATCTTAAAAGGACAAGCAAACCATGCGGGTACAACTCCAATGGGATATCGTAAAGATGCAGTATATGGTTTTAGTGAAATTTGCTATCAATCTATTAAGAAGGCAGAAAAAGTAGGGGATCCACTTGTACTAACTTTTGGTAAAGTTGAGCCTAAACCAAACACAGTTAATGTTGTACCTGGCTATGTTTTATTTACGATAGATTGCCGTCATACAGATAAAAAAGCACTTGTCGACTTCACAACAGAAATTGAAGAAGATATGAAGCGTATTGCTAAAGAGCATGGGTTAGAAATTGAGATTGATCTATGGATGGATGAAGATCCTGTGCCAATGGATAAAAATTTAGTTGAACGCTTTGAAGCAATTTGTAAACGTGACAGTATTAATTTTAGAGTAATGCATAGTGGTGCAGGGCACGATTCTCAAATTTTTGCACCACGTGTTCCAACTGCAATGTTCTTTGTTCCAAGTATTAAAGGGATTAGTCATAATCCAGCAGAGGCAACCAAGATTGAAGATTTAGCTGAAGGAATCAAAGTATTATCAGAAGCATTTTACGAACTTGCTTATAAAGAGTAGTCGTTATTTTAATTAAGGAGTAGAAATGGGTTATTTAAACAATCAAATGGGCTATCCAAAAGATATTTTATCATCACGTTCATTTGTAAAATACGGGAATTGTGCTTTGTTGGATCCAAATGGAATGGTAAATAATATTGTTCCTGGATTTGAAAATTGTAATATGACCATTATGGGTTCACCAAAAATGGGTGCAACCTTTGTTGATTATCTTGTAACTATGCAAGATGGTGGTAAAAATGTACAAGGTTTTGGTGGCGGCGATATCGAAACATTTGTATATGTGATTGATGGTAAAATTAAAGCTTCTGCAGATAAAGATGCACATACTTTAGAACAAGGCGGATATTTATACTGCCCAGCTGGCGTTAAGATGTATCTAGAGAATATCAATGGTGGAAAAACAAGCAAATTGTTTTTATACAAGCGTAGATATATTCCATTAGCGGGGCATTCTGCACGTGTTATTGCGGGTAATATTAAGGATGTCGAAAAAGTACATTATGAAGGTATGAGCAATGTACTATTCCAAAGCATGCTACCTGCTGAGCTAGGGTTTGATATGAATATGCATATTTTAACCTTTAAAATGGGCGGTTCTCATGGTTATATTGAAACACATGTTCAAGAGCATGGCGCTTTAGTGTTGTCAGGAAAGGGTATGTATAACCTTGATAATGAATGGTTACCTGTTAAAGAGGGCGATTATATCTTTATGGGAGCGTATAGCTTACAGGTTGCTTATGCAGTAGGTGAAGAAGACTTTAGTTATATTTATTCTAAAGATTGCCACCGAGATGTAGAATTATAATTTTATAAGTTTTTATAAAGCCTCAAAATTTCTTTTGAGGCTTTTTTATTTATAGATAATTAAAGTATCAGGTATATATATCTCCATCTTATAGATAAGAGATCTTTTATATATAAATCTCGAATTTGATAATTCTTTTATAATCCTATACTATCCCTAGCTTGCTTGAATTTAGGCGTATTAGAGGAGATAGTATGCAAAGAATAATTGAAATAGATATCTATAACACACTAATTTCTGCATCATTGGTATTATT
>CAZBKP010000025.1:0-12970 GCA_964492525.1 uncultured Cardiobacteriales bacterium | reverse complement strand
TTCATCGTAGTAATACGAGAATCGAGCAATAATGCAGATCTCTGAAGAGACTCTATTTTTTCAGGAGGACATGAGATTTTATAATCGATCCCCATAATGGTAATAACAATTGGTTCCATTTTTTCCTCCTTATGATTGAACGCCAAGTGACTCTAAACGAGCCATAATTTTTTTCAAATGAAGCGCAAGCTCATTATTTTGAGCATTTAGCTTTTCATTTTCTTCATTTACCGCCTGCTCACTCTCTTTACTTAAGCGAATTTGAGCTTCTGCTTCTTGACGAATTGCATCAATCACTGATTCTTTTTCATAATTCAAACGAGCAACACCTTCTTTTAACACTCTATTTTCTTCGATCAGCGCAAGCACTCTTTGTTCTAGCACTTTAAATTTTTCATCTATCATATTTATTATCCTTAAAACTAAACTTTCATCATTATACGCTAAGGTTTCACAAAATCAGGGATATTCCCATAATACCCCATTGCAAACCTTGCTAAATTTCTTTTTCCAAACGGTAATTTATCCGCCACCGTAAGTCCTAAGTTACGTAACTGACTCATTCCCAAGAGATTACTTGATGAACTCCTCTTAAATAGATCCATTGCGCCCATAACAATCATATTATGGTACTTACGGCGAGATTCATACCGCTTTAAAATAGAAGTATCATTCAGAGCAAGCCCTTGAGCATCTCCTTTTAATAACTCATCGACTAATGTTGCTGCATCCAAAAAGCCAATATTAACCCCAAGTCCTGCAAGGGGATGAATATTATGTGCAGCATCCCCTGCTAAGACAAAATGGTTTTGAAAATAACGTCTGGCATGATTCAACCGTAGAGGAAAAGCCCCTAACGGCCAGTCGGTCTCTATTTTTCCGAATCGATACTCAAAGGCTGCCGACAATCTTTCTGAAAATCTATCAGCATCTAGAGAGAGCAATGTATCTGCTTCATCAAATGTTGTATGCCACGCTAAAGAGCACCTTCCATCATTTAAAGGAAGAAGTGCAACCGGTCCATTTTTCATAAAGCGCTGCCAACACGTATTATCATGACTTCTTTCAGGTCGCACTTGCCCTACAATTGTTTTTTGCCCATAACTCCAACCCGTGCATGGAATGCCTGCCCATTCTCGAATCCGTGAACGTCCTCCATCTGCACCTATGACTAAAGCAGCCTTAAATGATTCATCTGACTCAGTAAATACAGTAATCGCATGATTACCCTCTATAAATTTTGTAAGCTTTGTCTCATCTAAGAGCGTAATATTGGGATACTTTTTTACTTCATCTAAAAGCGCACCTTGTGTCGCTTCATTATCAATAATCCACCCCAATGTATCAGACCCTGTTCCTTCTGCATCAAACTGTAATGACCCATTTCCTGAGTGATCCCAAACATGCATATGTAAAAATGGAGTCGAACACCCTGTATGCTGTATGACATCCCACACATTTACATACTCGAGCCATTTTCGACTTGAGGGGGTAAAGGCTGAGACACGTAATCCATAATCCTCTTTGGGATAGAGTTTTGCAATAGGTGCCGCCTCAATGATGAGCACTCGCTTCCCTGCTTTTGCAAGCGCAATCCCTATACTGGATCCCACAAGACCCGCACCGTTAATGACAACATCATAAGTTTCTGTCATTTGATATACCCCATTCCTGACATGGCAATTTTACGTTTAAGGATCGGGCAATATTTTACAGCTGCAAGTCCGACCGTACGTAGTGTTTGAGCCACTTCACCTTTTACGCCAAAGGCATTGACTAAGAAATCAGTTGCGCCTACCGTTGATACAATATCTTTATGCCTTGCCCTAAAGAATTGCGCTAAACGCTTTTCATTAAAATCACCTTTTGAGAACAGTGCGATCAATAGCTCACTATCTCTAAACCCAAGATTCAGTCCTTGCCCTGCAATAGGGTGAATACCGTGGGCACTATTCCCGATTAACATAACTTTTCCCTGATGCAAGGTTTTTGGCAGCATTAATGTTAACGGCCAAATTTGGCGTTCAGAAACCTCTAGAATCTCACCTAAATTTATCTGCAATCGCTCCATAATACTCTTAGAACATGCTTCATCAGATGCTTCTTCCCAAAATGCAATACGGTCTCTTGGCACCGTTAGCACCACAGCCATTTCATGCGTATTCAGAGGTAAAAGTGCCAAAGGCCCCTCTTCTGTAAAGCGCTCATACGCTGTATTGTGATGGGGTCTCTCAAAACGACATTTTGCGATGACTGCGGCTTGTGAATAATCATTGTGTAGCGTCTCCATCCCTAAACTATTTCTAACAATAGAGTCGACACCATCTGCGGCCATAATCCAATCAAACTGGAGCTCCTTTTGTGCGTGCTCCATTTTCAAGATCGCACACCCTCTCGCTATGTGTACCGAGGGGACAAGCGTTGTCTTTTCAAGGTAGTCAATATTTTCTTTTGTAGACAGTGCATCAAACATCTCAAGCACTAATATCCCTTGAGGCACAAGATAGCCTAAATGATCTACGCCGCACTCATCTGCATTGATCATCGTATAAAGACGGTTCCCTTTTTGGGAGACATGAACGTGATCAATGGGAGTTCCTGAGGATTCTACGTTCGACCAAACACCGAGCGACTTTAAAAATTGAATACTTCTATGAGAGAGCGCAATCATTCTTTGATCTTGTTGAAGAATCGTTTGAGAAGGCTTATCCCTTTGATCTATCAATGTAATTTTGTAACCCAGAGAGGATAAACCCAACGCGGTAGAGAGTCCTACAGGGCCCGCTCCAACAATTAAAATATCTCCTCTCATAATGAATGTATCCTATGCTCGTTGAGATGCAGGCAATGTTAGAATCTCATACCCTGTCGCCGTCACTAATACTTGATGTTCCCATTGCGCCGACAATGAGCGGTCACGTGTCACTACCGTCCATTGGTCACCCAGTACTTTACAGCTTGGTTTACCCACATTAAGCATCGGTTCAATGGTAAAAACCATTCCCTCTGCCATAATATCTTTTGTCATCGGCGAATCATAATGTAGTACCAAAGGCGCCTCATGAAACTCAATTCCGACACCATGCCCACAATACGCCTCTACAACAGAATAATGGTTGGCATGAGCAAATTTCTCAATCACACGACCAATTTCACGAAACTCTTGTCCGGGCTTTACCACTTCAATTGCGCGCATCATACTTTCATACGTAATATCGACCAAGCGTTGGGCTTGTGTTGAGACCTCCCCGACGCAATACATACGGCTTGTATCTCCAAAGTATCCATCTTTAATCACCGTTACATCAATATTAAGGATGTCACCTGTTTTTAATTTTTTATCAGAGGGAATTCCATGACATACCACATGATTAAGAGAGATACAGGTATATTTCGGAAAAGGAGGATGACCATAGCCATAACTTGCAGACACAGCACCATGATCCAGAATAAATTGATTCATTCTCTGATCAAGCTCATCCGTTGTCACTCCTGCGACTACGTGATCAGTGATCATATCTAAAACATCGGAGGCAAGAAGACATGCCTTTTTGATTCCTTCGATTTGCTCAGCGGTTTTAATTACTATTTGAGACATCTTTACTCTATCCTTCTCTTATGTACGAGGCAACGTTACGCCTGTTTGCCCTTGATACTTTCCACCACGATCTTTATACGAGGTTTCACAACTTTCATCTGATTCAAAAAAGAGCATCTGCGCAACCCCTTCCCCTGCATATATTTTTGCAGGAAGTGGGGTTGTATTAGAGAACTCCAAAGTCACATGCCCTTCCCATTCAGGCTCTAAAGGCGTTACATTTACGATAATGCCACAACGCGCATAGGTTGATTTTCCTAAGCAGATCGTCAGCACGTTCCGTGGAATTTTGAAGTATTCGATTGTTCTCGCAAGGGCAAAAGAATTGGGAGGAATAATACAAACATCCGAGTCAAGATCGATAAAATTGCCTGACTCAAAATTTTTAGGATCGACGATCGTAGAGTTAATATTCGTAAATATTTTAAATTCACTTCCACAACGGACATCATAACCATAACTTGATGTTCCATAACTAATGATTTTCTCATTTTGTGCATTACAGCGGACTTGCTCTGGGGCAAAAGGGGAAATCATCTGATGCTTTTCTGCTTGTTGGCGGATCCAACGATCTGACTTAATACTCATCGTTTATTTATTCTCAATAACAATTTTTGGAAATTTACCTGCGACATCTTTAGGACGTTGACTCAATTCAGAGACCATTTTAATCGCTATCTCTTGGTAACGCAAAGCAATATCAGAATGTGCCAATGCATTTGCATCCCCTTCATCTAATGCTTTTCGAATTCTAATATCTAACGGCAACTGGCCAAGCAACGGAACGTGCTTTTCATTGGCCAACTTAATCCCGCCATCTGTTCCAAAGATCGCCTCTTCATGATGACAATTCGAGCAGATATGCGTACTCATATTCTCAATAATACCCAAAATCGGAACATTGACCTTTTCAAAAAGATCGATCCCTTTTCGTGCATCAATCAATGCTAGATCTTGTGGTGTTGTGACGATCACACTTCCTGCAACCGGAATCTTCTGAGAGAGTGTCAGCTGAATATCTCCTGTTCCTGGGGGCATATCAATCACGAGAAAATCTAATGCCTTCCAATTCGTATCATTTAGGAGCTGAGTTAATGCTGAGACCGCCATCGGTGCTCGCCAAATTGCCGCATCTTCCTCTTTTATCAAAAAACCTATGGACATCGCTTGAAGTCCATTCACGATAATAGGTTCCATGCTTTTATTATCAAGCGATATAGGCTGATCATAACATCCCAACATTTTAGGAAGGCTTGGACCATAAATATCCGCATCCAAAACCCCCACATTAAAACCCTCATGCTGAAGTGCTAACGCAAGATTAATAGAGGTCGCAGACTTCCCCACCCCTCCTTTTCCTGAGGAGACAGCGATGATATTTTTAACCGTTGTAAGTGGCTTTAATCCTTCTTGCACTTTTCGTGCAATATTTTGTGAGTCCACATGGATATCAATCACTTTAACACTAGGCAATGTTGATTCAACAATGTTTTTCACCGCATCTAACAATGCCTTTTCATACGTTTTACTTGAAAACCCTAATTTAAAATCGAGTCTTAACGTCTGAGTTGCTTCATCCCATTTCGAACTTTGGAAATACCCAAGCTCAGCAATGCTTTTCCGATCATAAGGAAGGGTTATTTCAGCTAATAATTTTGGGATGTCACGTTCTATACTCATCTTCATTCTCTTAAAAAAGAAACAGCCTCATATTTTATCAGGTTTTTCTCATTATAAAATGTATATTGCCAATATCTAAGCAACCTAGTACAACGTCATGAGCGTATATAACAAAACAAATGCAAACTAACAGTAACCAAACCTGTCATCTTCACCTAAAAAACTTGCAAATTAACTTACTGTCAATTACCATCATCAACTATTTCTTTTATAAAGAAACTATAAAAATCATTTCATTAAGGCTTAAGGCAGGAAAAATGTTAGTAAAAGATATTCTTAAAAAAGACAACAACAGTATCGTTATTATAAGAATTTTTCTATCTTGTCTTGTTCTATTTTCACATGCTTTTCCCCTCACTGGGAAAGGAAAAGCTGAGCCTTTTTCCATTCATTTAGGAATGTCTGCAGGAAGTATTGCAGTCAATGGATTCTTTTTCTTAGCTGGAATGTTAATACTAAAGAGCTACACTACTCGAAATAACCCATTATCTTACTTTACAGCCAGAATTTTTCGAATTTTACCCGCTCTAATTGTAGCTACAATCATACTCGCACTTATTTGTGGACCTTTACTAACTACTTTATCAGTCGACGACTATTTTCATAACAAAGAAGTCCGCAAATTTATTAGAGAAAATATCCAACTTAATATACAATTCTATTTACCTGGTGTATTTGAGCACCTTGTCTATCCTAAAGCTATTAATGGCTCTTGGTGGAGCATTCCGATAGAATTCAATTACTACATAATATTAATGTTTATGGGGATGTTAGGTTTTTTTAAAAATCGTTATATTGCGTCTACTATACTAATCTTTTTTATTATTGCTTTGTATACAAAAGTTGCCTTTATATTCGATAATTATTTTTCCTCAAATGTATACTATGCATATGCTGCCATATCCTTTTCAATGGGGTGTTTGTTTTGGTTATGGGCTGATTATATCAAAATAAATATTTACTCTTTTATTGGTATCTTAGGGCTACTTTACATCTTCAAGTGGTACTCAATTTTCCCTTTTTTACTTCTTTTAGCCTTTGGCATTTTTATCTTGTATTTTTCATCAAGAAAATGGATTCTAAAACTAAAAAATTTTCCAGATATATCCTATGGCATTTATATCTGGGGGTTCTTTGTACAGCAACTCCTTGTCTTTAATGGCATTAATAGGATCAAGTATAATTTTTTCTTAAGCACTATTATTTGCATAATTTTAGGATACTTTTCTTTTAAATATATAGAAAATCCCGCTATTAAGTTAGGCAGAAAAATATCTTCAAAATATTTTTCAAAGTTTGATAAAGCGTAACAAAATCACAATACATTAAAATTAATCTAGAAATTATTATCTTTGAGATTTTGATTATTCTTTTGGGACAATTTTATCTCTTAGTTTGAAAAACATGCTTTCATAATATTTAAATACAATACAAGAAAAATAAAACGATAAAAATATAAAAAGCACCCAACTTACTAAATTCACAAATATTGTTTTGGGATTTATTACATAAAACAAACCAAAAAAAACTGGAATATTAATCAAATATGTTGCATATGACCACCTAGCAATGTTTACAATAATTTTATTTTTTATATAACAATTACTCAAATTCAGCCCAGAAATTAACAAGCATCCAAAACATATACTTGTAACTGTTGGCAAAAATATCTTAGAAAGATTACTTTGATTCAGAAAAGTATCGGATGTTGAGGCAAAATATAAAATAATCGGCATTAATAGAATCACCCCAACGAATGAAACCCTCCTTATTTTATAATTATCTCTAAGGATATAAAATATCACACCAATCATTATAGAGTCTAATCTGTACAGCGCTGTTGACCTTACCTCATTGAATGTCATAGTAGGATCAGATAACACCGCATTAATTCTAAGTATCAGGGAAACACTTATGATTAAAAAGATTGATATAACAATTGTATTTTTTTTTGAAAGCAAACTTACTAATATAAAAACTAAAGGAGTTATGAAATAAAAAACCTCCTCCACAGCTAAACTCCAAGCCTCCATAAAGAAGTCTGGATGCGGTTTTAACAAACTTTGAGTAAAAGTAAGATAATTGGGAATTTTTTTTAGAAACTCATAATTAAAATGATATACAAAAACAAGGTTAATAATTAAAAACAAAAAGTAATTTGGATAAGTCCGCATCCATCTTCTAAACCAAAACCTCGGAATCCACCCCGCAGAATCATTATTTTCAAAACTGCGAATTAAAATTCTACCTACCAAAAAACCAGATAAAACAAAAAATAATTCCACGCCAAGAAATCCACCTAATTTTAGGATATTTGCTTGTGGGAACAATGGAATCAAAAAATGCCTCCCGTGAGAAAGCAATACTAAGATAATTGCCGATGCCCTTAAAAAATCTAGCCATGAGTTATAACTTTTATAATTTTGCATAATATTACTATAAAACAATGAATCGTTATATTCTAACACAATGGCTATTTGATTATTTTTAGTTATATAACAATAAATAATGCTAAATAAATATATAACCGTAAGAACTCAAATTAGATATAATTAATTATCTAAATAACATGGAGATAGATCATGAAGAGCTTTTTAGAGTTATCCCAATCGCGTTATACAACTAAACACTACGATAAATCCAAAAGAGTGTCTCAATCTCAAATTGATACTATCGTGGAAATTCTGAGAAATACACCCTCTTCATTGAACGCTCAACCATGGCACTTCATTCTTATTGATAATCAAAAATCATATCAAAAAATATTACCTGCGATAGCAGATTTTAATTACCCAAGATTTACAGATTCTTCTCATACAATTGTATTTTGCATTAAATCTCCACTTTCTCATGAACACTTAGATCGAATCATTGATAAAGAAGATGAAGATGGTCGTTACCCAAGCGAAGAGATAAAACAAGAGCGACGCATGATGCTATTTGATAGTGTTGTCAATCACAAAGGAAAAACACAGCAATCTCTTGAAAACTGGGAGCTACATCAACTCCATATTGCTGTAGGTGCACTTGCATATGCGACAGAAACCATGGGCATTGATTCAACAATCATCGGTGGTTTTAATCCTGAAAAACTAGATGAAATTATGAATCTAGAAGATAAAGGACTTAAGAGTGGAATAATGGTCACACTCGGTTTTAGAGCAAATGATGACAGTAATGCAACCCGCCCTAAATCTCGTCTAACGAAAAAAGAAATTTTTAGTACTTGGGAATAGAATAATTATAATTATTTTTGAATCGTATTTGTGAGCAAAATGCCTCACAGATACGCATTTAGCATAGATCAAAATATGTTTGGAATTCGATAATTCCATCAAAGATAGCAAGATTTATCCTGAAAAACAGATTACAATTCTTCTTATTTTCACAGGAATTACGCGATGACCACCCCATTAACTCCATTTTATAATCCCTTAATGAGCTATGAAGATAATTATAATCAAGGCCCTTTTGGGATTTTTAGAGAGAAACCTAAAGAGATCATTACAAGACCAGTAGATGGAACATTTGTCAACTTACCTGTAAACCTACCTTTTGGACAACCTGCGGGTCCTTTACTCAATGGCAACTATGTTAAAGCTGCACTTGCTTATGGATATGATCTTTGTGTATACAAAACAGTTCGTACCAATAGACATAAAAGTCATCCTCTGCCAAATATTCTCTCCATCCATGTCAACAAAAAACTAATGCCTTCTGGAGAAAAA
This sequence comes from uncultured Cardiobacteriales bacterium, assembly GCA_964492525.1. GTDB lineage: Bacteria > Pseudomonadota > Gammaproteobacteria > Cardiobacteriales > Wohlfahrtiimonadaceae > Wohlfahrtiimonas. Next base: position 3,964 of record CAZBKP010000025.1, on the reverse strand, counting down.
GTTCTTGCAGATACGAATTACACATTCCCTTTATCAATTACAAATTCTTTTGGTGTTCCCTCTTTATCAGTAGATGAGTGGCAACCTGATCTTGAGGATGCTGTTGCTTCAGCACGATACAATCAACATGTTATCGGAAGTTTTCAAGGAACACCTGGCAATGAAAGTTCAATTGAAAAGGATTATGCTATTGCTGCAAAATTAGTAGCTGAAACGAAAACGCCTATCCTAGAAGCAAACTTAAGTTGCCCTAACGAAGGTGTAAATAAGCTTCTATGTTTTGACTCTGATCGTGTTCAGAAAATCGCTCATGCGATTAAAGAAGCGGTTCCTGACAAGCCTCTCTTTCTTAAATTAGCTTATTTCCAAGATGATACCCAACTTTTGGATTTCATTAAAAACGTCGGCCACATTGTGGATGGTTTCAGTACAATCAATACACTTTCTGCCTTTCCAATTAATTCAGCGGGAAAACCTGCTTTGGGAGAAGATCGAATTTCTGCGGGAGTTTGTGGTGATGCTATTCGTTGGGCAGGACTTGAGATGGTCGAAAAGCTTGCTAAAATTCGAATGAAACTTAATCTCTCATATTCAATCATTGGAGTTGGGGGAGTAAATACCCCAGAACACTACATAGCTTATCGTAAAGCAGGCGCTGATGCTGTTATGAGTGCGACAGGAGCAATGTGGAATCCTTTGCTCGCTTTTGAAATAAAGACTTTTTTAAATAATTAATTCAAATATTTTTACATAAACCTTTTTAAATACCATGATTTACCTTAAAATTACGACAACGATCAGAATTTAAGTGTTATAATTTTTACATTTATTTAACTAGTATGTAATAACTAATAGATAGGACTATAACGATGAAGAACTTTAATTATATTTTTGCATTATCAACAATATGCATTCTTTCTGGATGTATTTTACCTGTAAACCCTGATTCTCCTGTTGCAGGTGCTCCAGCGAGCGCATCAGTTTCACCTCAACCTAAATTTGAACGTGAACAATTCATCCCTTACAATCCTGATGCAGTAGATCCTACACCACAAAATACTTCATACGTAATGGGCGAAGCAATGCAAAAGGCTGTGGTTGAGGTTAAACGTAAATACCCTAACCTTTTTAGACAGCATAACTCATTTGTTGTAGGTGCATTTGTTGAAGCAAAAAACATTCGTAAAAGCCAAAAAATTGGGCGTATCAGCGCAGATGCACTTACGTTTGCTATCGGTAAAACAGCAAAAGCATTTGATATTCGTTATAAGCGCAATATGCTAACTGTCAAAAATAATATCCTTGCGATCAATAAGTACGGTGCTGATTTTGTTAAATCACTAGGTGCTACTGCTGCGGTTACTGGAACATACATTGTTCGTAATGATGGTGTGTATCTCCAAATTGCATTTTATGACGTCAATACGCTTGCAATGATTGCGGAGCATGACTTCGTGTTACCAATGACACCTAAAATCAAAGAACTCAGCGACGAGATCTAATCACTAAACAATTGGTGTCTAATGTCGTCATTAGACACCACTTTCACTTCTAAAGACGACTCTGAACGTCTAAAGCTAAGTATAATATCTGCTACAGGCAATGTCCGCCCACCTTTCTCGGGCCATTCAATCAACCATAGCGCACGATCCTCTTCCAAAAAACCGAGATCAAAAATCTCTTCTTCTGAAATCCTATATAAATCGATATGAAAGATATCATGGTTATCCACCGCATAAGTCTCGACAATCGCATATGTTGGACTTTTGACATCCCCTAAAACACCTAAAGCATTTAAAAAATATCGTGAAAAAGTCGTTTTCCCTGCACCTAAGTCACCTGTCAAATATATCTTTATATCCCACAATCCAAGCGCTTTAATTTTATTTGCAAGTGTTTTAGCAAATGATGCAGTCTCTTCTTCAGTATTAAATTTATATTTCATTCGTCAATTGCCTTATTGCAATATGTAAATTCTCGATCACATCGGTTGCGATAATAGAGTGTCGTCCTTCTTCTGCACAGATATCTCCGGCAGAACCATGGAGCCAAACTCCTAAGCGAGCAGCACGGCGAACAGGAACACCTTGAACAATCAATCCTGCAATAATCCCACTTAAAACATCCCCCATCCCAGCTGTTGCCATCGCAGGATTTCCAGTGGTATTTACACTTAAAATATCTGAATCACACACCAACGATCCTGAGCCTTTTAACACCGCAGTTCCAAACTCATCAGAAAGTGCTTGAGCAGAGCCCAGACGATCTGCCTCGACCTCATTAACCTCTTTTTTTAGCAATCGTGATGCTTCCATTACATGAGGCGTAATAATATGATGTGCACGATGCTCATCAAGCATTGCTCGATCAATCTTCTCATAGGCAATGAGATTCAGCGCATCTGCATCAAGCACCATAGGTTTCTCATACTCGAGCGCTTTTGACAAAAGAGATTGCGCCCATTTATCTGTACCCAACCCGCATCCAATTACAATACAGGTAGCATTGCTAATTAACTTATCTAAATCACTTGCTTCACTAACACCATGAATCATAAGTTCAGGACGATAAGGAATCATTGCATTGACGTGTTGAGGATGAGTCGCCACTGTCACAAGTCCAGCGCCTGTTCTAAGTGCGGCATATCCTGTTAACAATGCAGCCCCTGCCATCCCCACATTTCCACCAATAACTAAAAGACGCCCAAAATTTCCTTTATGATCAAATTTCTGACGTTTTGGAAACCAATTCTTCATGGTTGGGAGATTAAAAAAGCATGAATTTGCAACTACTTTTTGATAACACGATTGAGGAATACCTAAATCAGAAAAATAGATTTCTCCTGCATATTCAGCCCCTTTTCCTGTATATAACCCAGGTTTTCTTCCAACAAAAGTTACCGTAGAGGTTGCTTTTACCGCTTCTGTAAATACATTTCCTGTATCTGCATCTAATCCAGAAGGAACATCAATTGAAACTACAGGACACTCACTTCGATTAATCGCCATCACTGCACCCAACCATTCACCTGAAAGTGCATGATTAACCCCTGTTCCAAGAAGTGCATCTACGATAAGATCAACATCTTCAAAACTAATCGCTGTAAAAGGTCGACAAACAACACCCATCCCTTTTGCAGCAAGATAGGCTTTTTTAATATCATCAACCAAAGAGTTTGGATCAGAAAGATAATAAATACGGACATCATAACCTGCACTTAATGCTTGTTGTGCGAAGAAATAACCATCACCCCCATTCTTCCCCACTCCTGCTAGCACGCCAATTTTCTTTACCGAGGGATATTTTTGGTAAATGTGTTGAAGTGTAAAAAGCGCAGCTCTCTGCATTAAGGTTAATGATGATATTTCATGTGTGAGCGCGACATTCGCTTCGATCTCTTTAATTGATTTGACATCATAGAGCGGTGTCGAAAAGTCCATAAAAATCTTCCTTCAAGTTAAATATCTAATTTGTAAGCGGGGTCATACTATAAGAAATATTTAGAAAAATTGTAGGATACAAATCACACTCTTTGAGTTATATCAAACTCCGAATACGCTTAAATTGCCATTGTAATCTTATATTGGACAGAACCGCAGAGCACGTCAGTCCAACAATCATTCCTATCCAAACACCTTCTGCCTGTAAATTCTGCATAACACCCAAATAGTAACCCAATGGCATTGCAATAAACCAATAGGAAGTAATTCCAATAAGCATTGGAGCTTTAGTATCCTTCATTCCACGAAGGCCCCCTGCTGCTGAGACTTGCAACCCATCTGGTAATTGAAAAATAATTGAAAATAATAGAATATAGGCACTTAGTTTAATAATTGCCTCATCATTAGTGAACAGCATCGGAAGATAGAAGCGTGATGCATAAAGATAGATACAGGTAAAAATCATAATGATAAAACATGTAATCCGTCCCATTCGTGCAACACGAATCGCACCTTCATAGTCT
>CAZBKP010000024.1:9961-13257 GCA_964492525.1 uncultured Cardiobacteriales bacterium | reverse complement strand
TAAAAAAAGCGCTTGAGGATGCTGGGATATCACAAGATTGGTTATTAACGCGTTGTGTGGTGGAGGAATAAATTATGTCTACTTTTAACGTGCATCACATTATTCCTAATGAAGTATTTAAAACATTTAAACGAGATCTTACAACTCTTTTTGGAGATAAATTTCTACAAGATTATAACAATCGTATCGCACTATTAACGGATCCTCAAGATATTGCTAAGTTAGAATTTATTTACAATAACAACCCAGGCATGGCAGATACCAGCGCTATCGGCTTAAGTCAACATAAAGGCCCTCATGATGCTTATAACTTGTATGTCAGCAATATGATGAATCTTTATTTAAACCATCCCGATTTTGCAGGGCAACCTGAAAAACAACGGATTGCGATTATAGATTTCCAAAAAGTCCTAATGGATGAATTAAAATCAGGCGCGGATTTTTTGAGATCCGACGGTTCTACTGACAAGATACAAGCTGAGAAAATTGCAGAGTATTTCGAAGATAAAATTCTGACGGATGAAAACTTTAAAAATAATGATGAGCGCTTAAAACTAGCCGAACAGCGAGTAGTTGATTATGATCGAATCAGCCAAGAAAAGATTCACGTTACCGCAGACACTGGCTCAGCGAATGCAATTTACTCTAGAGAAACTTTAAATCAATTTTATGAAAATTTAAGTAGCGATGAAAGAAAATATATTTGGACAGAGGATAGACTCAAGTTGGTTGAGACTGCTAATGAAGCACTAAAACAATATAAAAATGGGGAAATTTCCTTAAATCAATTAAACAAATCCCCAAATGTTACACAAGATTTTATAAAAGATTCTATTGAAGTTAAAAATCAACTTGATATCCATAAAAATCTTGATAGTGGAACAGCGTATAAAAATATAGAGAATTTAAAAAATCTTGAGAAAAAGATTGCTGAAAATCAGGCTAAATTAGATGATTTACGAAAAAATAATGCATCGCAAAAGGAGATAACAAAAGCAGAGAATAACCTTAAACAGAGTCAAGACATCTATAAACAAAATGAAGTCAAGATGAAAGAATCTATCGAGGCTGTGAAATCGCTTGTAGATCCTAATCATCCTAATTATACCCCTAACTCTGAAAATTATATCAAGGGGACCAACGTTGTTGATGTTGGAAAAGTACTCGGTAATGCTCTCAAAGATGTTGGGCTAAGTATTGACAACATGATGAAGAATAATTTAATTGTTCCCACCATAACAGAGGGTAAAACAACATTTAAACTTAACCCAGAAATAAAAGGAAAATGGAGTGGTGTAAAATTAGTTGTTAATGATGGCATTATTGGCGGGAAAGTTGGCGCTGGAATGGCTATTGTCGATATTCTAGATAAATGTTTTGAAGGATTAATAGAAGGTTTAGAAACAGGAAATTGGGATAAATTTACTGATCAGTTATTAAAGCATGGCGCATCTTCTGTTATTGGTGGTATTGTCTTTATGGCCGCAATTGAAGGAATTCCAATAGCAGCGGCTGTGCTTGGCGCTCCCGTACTAGGAACACTTGCTGTTGCGGGGCTCATGCTATGGGGAGCATGGGAAATCGGAAAATCTATTGGCTCGTTGTTGTACAAAGGTTGGAATTACCTATGGGGGTATGAGGATTACAAAAACACTGGTACCGAGAAAACTTATTATCTGGTAGATCCGCTTACACTTGATCTTAATGGTGATGGAAAATTAAGTACACTTGGAACGAATGCAGGAATTAATTTTGACTTCGATGGCAATGGTTTTGCAGGTAATACTGGGTGGGTTGGTAAAGAAGATGGATTGTTAGTTTTTGACTTCAACCAAGATGGCCAAATCAATAGCGGTGCAGAACTCTTTGGCGATGCATTTATTATCGGGCAGGAAGAACTTTCAGATGGTACGAAACGAGATATTTATGCAAAGAATGGTTTTGAGGCACTTAAACATCTAGACAGCAATAAAGATGGTTATGTTGATGTCCAAGATGCCGCATTTTATGCGCTTAAAGTATGGCAAGATCAGAATGGTAATGGTAAAGTTGATGCTGGGGAAATGAAGAGCTTAGCGGAACTTGGAATTATTGGGCTCAATACAAAATATAGTGACAGAAATGAATCTGTTGCAGGTGGGAATGTCTTTGCTGAAGAAGGTGCTTTTATTAAAAATGATGGCACAACAGGTCTTATGGGTGATATTAACTTTATTCAAGAGTCTACGGGTAAAGGAGAGTTCGTTCATAAGGTAGAAATGACAGAGGAGCAAAGAAATGCCTCCTTCGTTGAAGGAAACGGACGTGTTCGCAATTTAAATGAAGCGATGACGTTGTCCCCCGTATTAAAAATGATGTATGACATTATTAAGAGCGCACCTACAAAAGCGATGCAAATGCTAGGCTTTGATAAATTCTTAAGTGAATGGGTTAAGTCAGATCCAACAGTGAAGCCTACATATGCAAAAGATTGGGTTAAGCCAAAGCCTACATCATCTAGCTATAATGGTGGATCATCATCTGGCGGCTTTGGCAATACAATTTCATCAGGTAACGATCAAGAAGACCTATATGGTGCTGTATACTCCGATTACTTTGTTAGAATGAAGCAAGGTTCATCTGGGATGGCTGTAAGTAGACCAAATGGAATATACTTTGTACAAGGAATAATAGTACCAGATGGCATCATTGATAAAATCAAAATCATTAATGCATTTTACAATTTAGAAGAGCGTCAATTTTACTTTTTCAATCAAGAGCATCTTGATCAAATTGTTGAACAAATTGAAAAAACCTATGCTGCACTTGAATTTTCAATTTATCAGCAAGTTGTAGGCGAAACCCGACTACAAAAGTATGCGGATCTCATTGATATAGATTTAACTACTTTTAGTCTAGATTATTCGAAGGTGTATGCTGCTTTTGAATCCTACGCAAAAGTAGATCGATTGAATGCCATGGTGGATTTATATGAGTTCTTAGGCCAAGGGCATGCGTCAAACTGGTCGCAAGGAATGGATTTATTCGCATATTATTATAGTGAATCTGTTTTAACAGGTAGCCTTGATCTGTTTAAAGAAGCGATTGGTGAGGAACATTATGAGTTCTACAGTCTAAATAATATTCTAAAATTTGAGAATCAAACAGTTAATGGTTCAAAAGAAAATAACACACTATGGGGTGGATTTGGTAATGATGTGATTACTGGAGGAACAGGATCAGAAGCGTTATATGGAGGATTAGGCGATGATATTCTGCATGGTGGCGATGGTAATGATGTGCTTTATGGGGGTGAA
>CAZBKP010000024.1:0-9861 GCA_964492525.1 uncultured Cardiobacteriales bacterium | reverse complement strand
TCAGAACTTCTTCAAAGGAGATAGATACTGGATCAATGAGATTCATTTTGCGGATAAAGTGGTCACGCATAGTGAGCTAGCGCAAATTAATATCCCAGTTATCATAAATCAATCAGGCTTGTCACTTGTGTGGGGAGGAATGTTAACTCTTACAAATCAAGGTGAAGGGGATACCAAACTAAGCACTGCAAGTAATGGGCAGCTTGTAAGTGGGAGTGGTAATGATACGCTTACTGGAGGTGCGGGTTCAGATATCATCTATGCAGGATCTGGTAATGATACCGTTATAGGTGGAAATGGAGACGATACCTTATATGGAGAATCAGGCGATGATATTCTGCATGGTGGCGATGGTAATGATGTGCTTTATGGGGGTGAAGGAGATGATAAACTTTATGGTAACTACGGTAATGACACCCTAATTGGAGGAAAAGGGAATGATTATCTAGAAGGTAATCAAGGGGGTTATTATGGTGTAGGTAACAAGACCTACCAATTTAGTAAAGGAGATGGTAATGACACCATCAATAACTATGATAATTACAACTATTTAGGTACAGATATAGATATTATTAAGTTTACCGATGTGAATAGTGATGAGGTGAGTTATCGAGGTGAGAATTATGATCTGATTATTGAGTATGGCAATGGGGATAGCATTCGAGTTCAGAACTTCTTCAAAGGAGATAGATACTGGATCAATGAGATTCATTTTGCGGATGGCACTGTTATGAAGCAAAATGAGGTTCAAGGATTGATCGATACTCAAAGTAGCCGATCATTGACTCGATCACTCAGTCATGTTGAAGAGGAAACTTCACCTCAGATTAATCAGGAGCTTCATTCCCTGATAGGTGCGATGGCATCCTTCTCTTCAAGCAGTAATGATCATGATCTCATGGTTACAGATGAGAATACTTTGAGTCGTCCGTTACTAACTAGCTCTACGTATTAACAATATAAAGTTATTGTAGTATAAAAAAGCCCTATAAGAGATGTTATAGGGTTTTTTCTTTTCTCTAATTTAAATTCTCATCAAGTTTAGGCAATATTATTCAATTACACTGTAATGGATTTATAAAGTCAATCTCCGATAGCTTTCATCCGATACAGGTTCTAACCACTCATTACGGGTATTCTCGCCAGGAACTTCAATCGCAATATGGCTGAACCATGCGTCTGATTTCGCTCCGTGCCAATGTTTTACATTGGGTGGAATCACAATGACACTTCCAGTTTCCATGCTGACGGGAGGTTTACCTTCTTCTTGGTACCAACCGCTCCCTGCCGTGCATAGTAGTATCTGTCCTCCGCCTTTATCCGCATGGTGAATATGCCAATTATTTCGGCAGGATGGCTCAAATGTAACATTGGCTAGAAATAGAGGGCTTGATGCTATATTCGTGAGCGGATTCAAAAAAGAGTGTCCACTAAAATATTGGGCGTAGGTAGTATTCGGTTCACCTGTGCCGAATACGTTGATCTGTTCAAATTCTGATTGATTCTGTGTTTTCATTAGATTTCTCCCTTGACTTAAATGATTACGCCGTCCAAATTTTTTTTGCAAGATTAAAACCTGCCCAAGCTTTGGGCCAGCCGATATAAAATGCTGCATGCGTTAATATTTCGGCGATTTCCTCTCGTGTGACTCCATTCTCTTTTGCTTTATTTAAATGAAATTCTAAAGAACTATCCGTAATGCCACTTGCTAAGAGTGAAACAAGCGTGACTAAGCTTCGGTCCCTTGCGGATAGCTGTTGTTCTCTCGACCAAACTTCGCCAAATAATACCTCATCATTGAGTTGTGCGAATTTAGGCGCAAACGCTCCTAAAGCATCTCTGCCTGCAGTAACGACTTTCATCATAATCTCCTTACATGAATGTTCGATCTTTCTATTTTGCTAAGTCAAAAATTGTTGCTATGACATTTCTGCTGTAAAGATCACTTAATCCCCAATCCACCGCATTTTGTGCCGCATTATCGATCACTAATTCAAGTGTCTCTCCCTTAATATCAAGCTGGCTTAAGGTTGTAGGCGTACCGATCTTATTAAACCATTCCGTCAAGGCGTGGATGCCTTCATCCGCGGTAGATAAGCCGAATATCTCTTTGGCAAATCGTTGGAATTGTTTAGGGTTCTTGTCTTTATACCACGTCATCCATGCAGGAATCACGACAGATAACCCCGCGCCATGAGGTACATCACAAATTGCACTCATCGCATGTTCAATCATATGATTTGGGAAGCTGCCTCCATGTGTTCCAACGTGGGTGAGACCATTGAGAGCTAACGTTGCAGCCCAAGCAAACTCTCCTCGCGCATCTAAATCGTCAGGCGAGTGTAGTAAGATTTCAGTGGTTTTAATAACCGTTTTGATATTCGCTTCAACCTGTAGATTAATAAGCTCAGGCTGAACCGTTGCCGTGAAATAACCCTCGATCGAATGGGCGATAATATCTGCTGCAGAATAGACGAGGTAATCACGGCTTACTGTAGATTGCAGTTTAGGGTTAATCACCGAAACTTTGGGGAAAAGGCTTGCACCATGAATAGAGTATTTCTGTTGTGTCTCTTCATTGGTGACCACGCCACCATTATTCATTTCACTTCCTGTCGCAGCGAGGGTGATGACATCATAAATATCAAGTGCCTTTTCCACCTGTGTGCCTGTAAAGAAATCCCAAACATCGCCCTCATATAAACTTCCTGCTGCGATCGCTTTTGCACTATCTAAGCAAGAGCCACCGCCAATACTCAAGATGCTATCTGCGCCAAACTTTTTGGCAATTGCGATCCCTTCTTTCACTTTACTTAATACAGGATTACTTTTTATTCCGCCACATTCTACGAATTCTATGCCATTTTTCTTAAGACCAGAAACAACCTCATCGAATAGCCCTGACTGTTTAACTCTGTCACTGCCATAAATAACAAGGGCTTTTTTTGCGCCGAGCGACTTCATATATTCGCCCATATTTTTTTCTTTATCGAGGCCAAATTCGATGCGAGTTGGGTTTTGAAAACTGAATGAATACATAATAACTCCTTTAATATAGTGTTAAAAATAGAGGTTAAACTTTAGCAATCCCGAGACTTTCTTTGATTGCGTAGTCTGGTTTTTGAATGAGTTTATAAATTAAATCCGCAATACTCCTCCGAGAGACTTTATCTCCTTGGAAAGATTCTCCTTTTCGAGTGAGTTTATAGTCGATTTCTGCATTGTCCGTAAACCATGCAGGGCGAATAATTGTGTAATCAAGATTAGAGGATTCAATTACTTTCGCAGAAGCCCTATAAGGGAATAAAATAGCGCCATGATCTTCACTCGTTTCACCATAAATTCCCATCGAACTGATCCAAATAATTCTTTTTACTCCCTGCGTTTTCATTGCCTTGACGATATTTTTTGCCATTGCCTCTAAGTTTCCTGCCAAATTGGCGTAGATGATATCCTGCCCTTGAATTGCACTTTGCAAAGCCTCTAAATCCATAACATCCCCTTGAATAGAAACGATGCGATCTTCTTTAGGATAGCGCATCGATATCGGGTGACGAGAGAATAGTGTGAGCACAACTTCAGGATTTTCTAAAAGAATGGGGGTTGTGACTTTGGCCAAACTCCCATTCGCACCTAAAACTAAGATCTTTTTCATCATTAATGTATCCCCTTAATGTTGATAGAGAAATTTTAATCTCATTTTTTATTGAGATAAATGAGGGGTTAATTTATAGTGAGATGAATTAAATTCAGTAATGATCACACCATGCACAACTTAAACGAATTAAACTATTTTATTACGATTGCGCAGGCAGGGAGCTTTGTAAAGGCGAGCCATTTGATCGGGGTTTCATCTTCTGCGCTAAGCCATAGCATGCGTAATCTAGAGCATAAATTGAATTTGCGTTTATTGAATCGAAATACGAGAAGTGTCTCTCTTACAGAGGCAGGGCAACAGCTATATCAGAAATTATCCCCACTGTTTTCATCGATTAATGAAGAGATTGATGCGTTAAATGATTTTCTAGAAATGCCCTCAGGAACAATTCGCATTAATGCGCCGAGTCTAGCAATTGACTATATTATTTATCCAAAACTACATAAAATTCTAACGCTCTATCCGCTGATCAAGCTTGAAATTCAATCCGACAATAGTTGGGCGAATATTATAGATCAAGGGTTTGATATGGGATGCCGACTTGGGGATGATGTAGATCACGATATGGTTGCGGTTAAAATATCAGATCCATTAAAAATGGTATTGGTTGTAAGCCCTCAGTATGTGAAAGCGCGGGGAGAGCCTAAAACAATTCAAGCGTTGGATGAGCACCGTTTGATTGGGCTGAGGATCTCTTCTCAAGAAGGGGCAGAACTACAGTGGGAGTTTATGAAAGATGGAAAAGTTGTGAAGTATCAGCCATCCTCGCAATTTATAACGAATAACCATTTACGAAAGCAGGCGGTTTTGGATCATTTAGGAATTGCATGGCTTGGAAGGTTAGAGCTTGAGGAGGAGCTTTCATCAGGGAAGTTGATCGAAGTTCTTCCCGAATATGCGATCAGTTATGACGCTTTTTATCTCTACTATCCGAGCCGAAAAGGGCATTCAAAAGTATTTAATATCATTGTCGAAGCACTAAAGGTATAAGAGAGATGAAAGAGATATTACCTAAAAAATACGGTTGGTTGATTGAGTCTGCGTTGAGTTTGAGGGAGGTAATATTAGATTTTAAAGTCGAGTGGCAAGCCTATCGACCAATGTTAGAAGGAAAAATGTTCGCATATATTGGGACCGATAATAGGGATAATGATATTTTGACGATAAAGGGCGATCCGTCCGAAAATAGGATGATGATTGAAGCACACGAGTGCGTTACAGAAGGTTACTATATGAATAAGATTCATTGGGTTTCAATTTTATTAGATTCCCTAGAGTCTTTACCAAGAGAAATGGTTGTCGATCAGCTAGAACGTTCATATCAATTGGCATTGAGTAAGCTTTCCAAAAAGGCACAAGAAAGGATTCAAAACAGTTTAATTTGAATAATTGAATCTACGATGCCTAAAAAGTGTTGCAGATTCGGTATGAACAACACATCCAATCACTTCAAAATCATTTGGCGGGATATTGAGGTCAATACGAAATGGTTTATACATAGGATTTGTGCTTGAAACTTCAATGATCCGATTTGGTAGCTTTTGAATGCTTTTCACTATGAGATCACCATCAATTCTCAAGACAAAAATACCTTCGTTGTAAATTTTATTAGAGGTATCTACGAGTAAAACATCTTTATCTTCTATCACACCTATCATTGAATCGCCTTTTGCAGCGATGGCAATGAGATAATTAGGGTTAACATCTAAATGTTCAGTAATCCAATAACGGCGATATGCCATGGAAAACTCATAAGATTCCTCGGGAATTGCTGCTCCAAATCCTGCACTTGCAGAGACATTGTAACGTGGGATGAAGCAAAACTCCTCTAAGTCAATGGGATGTCCTGCGTTATCAAAAATAGGAGAACTCCCTTCAGCTGTTCTATTGCCTGTGATGATGTATTGGATATCAACGCCATGAGTAGAAAGATTATGCAGATAATTTGCATCAGGGGATCGTGTATTTTTCTCGTAATTGAGTTGAGCTTGTTGTTTTACACCTGCAAGCTCACCAAATTCTGCTTGAGATAACCTTAGTCTTTCACGTTCTTCTTTGATTCTTGATCCAATATCCATATTAATACTCAAATGAAATTAAAAAATAATTGACATATACTCGAATGAGTAATAATATTATAAACGTAAATAGATTAAAAGTAAATGTTCATCAAGTGTAAATATTAACAGTGAGGAGGAGTATCTTATGATCTCTGCAATATATCAAGAGTTTGATTTACCTAAAGAAACGAAAATTATGATGTTAAAAGCAATCAAAGCAACTTGTTATAGTAAAATTGATAGTGGCATTGTTACACCGGACGAAGGTTATGCGCTTGTTCAAATGGCTATAGATTGCCATGAACAGATTAAGCAATTGAATGTTGCATAATGTGTAATTCTAAAGCCTTATAGATCATTTTTTAGCATCTATAAGGCTTTGTTATATTACTCTTTAAAAGAATCAACACCCGTTTTAGCAACAGACATGTCTTCTGCAACACTTCCGCCACTTACACCGATAGCGCCAATGATTAATCCATCTTTATTTTTGATTAATTCACCGCCACCAAAAACAGCCATGCCATCATTGGTAACTTCAATTCCATATAATTCTTGTCCTGGTTGGACTGCTTTACTTAGATCATATGTTGACATATTGAGAGAACGAGCTGTTTTTGCCTTTTTAATAGCAATATCAATACTTGCAAGAAATGCACCATCCATGCGAGTAAATGCCTTTAAGTTTCCACCTGCATCCACAATCGCGATATTCATTAGTAAATCGCTATCTTTTGCCTTTTTAACAGCAGCCGAGAGAATTTTATTGGCTTGTTCTGTTGTAATGTCATTTGGCAGTTGCAATTTAGAGATATCTTTACGAGCTGTTTTTTTCATAGGGAGTGCTCCTATTAATGATGGGAATCAAATATACTTTTTATCATTGATGAAATAAATAACTATATGTTAAAATATCATTAAATAATAAGTAGTGCATTAAAATAATAATTAATTATAAAACTATTGGATTTTGAAAGGGTAAAATAAATGTCATTATCTGTACTTTATACTCGTGCACAACGAGCATTGAACTCAGAAATGGTTCGAGTCGAAACCCATATTAGTATGGGGCTTCCTTCTTTTAATATTGTTGGTATGCCTGAAACTGCAGTTAAAGAGAGTAAAGATCGCGTTAGAGCGGCAATTATTAATTCAGGATTTGAATTTCCAACTCGCAAAATTACTGTGAATTTAGCACCTGCAGATCTCCCTAAAGAGGGTGGGCGGTATGACTTACCTATTGCAATTGGGGTATTAATTGCATCAGGACAAATCTCAAAAGGGAATAGTGAAGAGATTGAACTTGTTGGAGAGCTTGCTTTAACAGGAGAGCTGTGTGCAGTGAGAGGGTTGTTACCTACCGTTATTTCAGCAATTCATGATCATAAAAAGATGATTGTTCCTACAGATCGCTCAAAAGAGGTGGGGTTTTTAAAGTCAAATCATATTTTAACTGCAATGAATTTAAAAGAAGTTGTTGATTATATAGAAGGAAAGCGTGGATTACGTTCCCCTGAGTTGTGTGAAATTAACCCTTCTTTTAATCAGCTTGATATGTCCGATATTAAAGGGCAACATTATGCTAAACGTGCACTTAAAATAGCCGCAACGGGAGGACATAATGTCCTTCTAATGGGCCCGCCAGGAACAGGGAAAACGATGCTTGCAAGTCGATTTATGACGATTCTTCCAGAAATGACGCAAGAAGAAGCAATTGAATCGGCTGCGATCGCTTCAGTCAGTCATCACGGTTTTGATATTGATCAGTTTGGTATTCGCCCATTTAGACAACCTCATCATACTGCATCATCTGTTGCACTTGTAGGTGGAGGATCAAATCCTCGTCCTGGGGAAATTTCTCTTGCTCATCATGGAGTGCTTTTTTTGGATGAGCTTCCTGAATTTGATCGAAAAGTGCTAGAAACATTGAGAGAGCCTTTAGAATCAGGTGAGATTAATATTTCACGAGCGACGAGTCAAGCAAAGTTCCCTGCAAGTTTTCAATTAATTGCGGCGATGAATCCTTGTGCATGTGGATTTTATGGAGATAAAGAGAAAAGTTGTCAGTGTAGCACGGAATCTGTTAATCGGTATCGTCAGAAAATTTCAGGTCCTTTTTTAGATCGCATTGATTTACATATTGAAGTTCCAAGACTTTCTACATATGAGTTGCAATCGGAGCAAAAAGAAGAGACCTCTCAGGAGATGCGAACTATTGTAAAAAATGCAAGAAATTTGCAAATTAAGAGAAGAGGAAAGCCAAATGCAAAGCTTACGGTTAAAGAGATTGATGTTGATTGTAAATTGGGGATGAATGAGCTTGCTTTGATGGATAAAGCACAACAACGTCTTAATTTATCACCAAGAAGTTTTCATCGTATTCTTCGTGTAGCAAGAACAATCGCGGATATGGAACAGTCTGCAGAAATTAAAATTACGCATCTGACAGAAGCACTTTCATTTAGAGCATTAAATTTTTAGAGAATTAGGAAATGCGGTAGAATATCTCATCTTAAATAGAGATTTGCTAATGAAAATACGGTGTGGTTGGTGTAAAGATGACCCTATTTATCAAGACTATCATGACAACGAATGGGGTATCCCATTGCATGATGAAGCGGCTTTATTTGAGCTCTTTATTTTAGAGACATTACAAGCAGGGCTCTCTTGGATCACCGTATTAAAAAAACGAGAGGCGTATAGAGAGGCTTTAGATCATTTTGATGCAGAAAAAATTGCACGCTATGATGATTCTAAACTCGAATCGTTAATGCAAAATAGTGCGCTTATTCGAAATCGGTTAAAAATGAATGCGATTATCCATAATGCGAAGTGCTATCTAAAATTATGTGAACAGTTTGGTGGACTTGATTCATGGCTTTGGAAGTATGTGAATAACTCACCTATCGTAAATAGATATCAAGACTTAAGTAATGTTCCTGTGACGACTGCGCTCTCAGATCAAATAAGTAAAGATCTAAAAAAACTTGGATTTAAATTTGTGGGGAGTGTTTCCATATATGCCTTTATGCAAGCCATGGGAATGGTGAATGATCATGTTTCAACATGTTTTAAATATATCGGAGAATAAATGAATAAAAATGGGCTAACCTATTTTATACAGGGTATCAAAATCATGATGATGCCAGGACTAAAGCGATTTGTATTGCTTCCAATTCTTGTCAATATTATTGTAATTGGAACGGCTTTCACATGGCTGTTCACTCAGTTTTCAGGGTGGATCAATATGATTATGAGTTATGTGCCTTCTTGGCTCAATTGGCTGAGTTACCTGCTTTGGCCTGTTTTGATAATTCTAACACTGCTCTTTTTTGGATATTTCTTTGGAACATTAGCTAATATTATAGCCTCGCCTTTTAATGGTTTGCTATCTGAGAAAGTAGAAGAAATATTAACAGGGAATAAGCTTGAGGATGGTTCTTGGGCGGAGTTTGCCAAAGATGTTCCGAGAATGATTAAACGAGAACTATCTCGCTTAGGATATTATCTTCCTCGTGCACTTCTTCTTTTTGTTCTCTTTTTTATTCCATTGATTGGGCAGATCATAGCACCTATTTTATGGTTTATATTTGGCGCATGGATGATGGCGATTCAATATTGTGATTATCCTTTTGATAATCATAAAATCTCATTCAATACGATGAAAGCACAATTATATAAAGACAAAGCATGCTCCGTTAGTTTTGGTGCGATCATATCAGTATGTACGATGATACCGCTTATAAATTTAGTGGTGATGCCAATTTCTGTATGTGGCGCAACCGCAATGTGGGTAGATCGTTATCATGATAAGAATTAAACTATTTGTATCTGTGGATAAATCCCTTTAGAATCAAAAAAGAATTCGTATAATTTAAGGAGTAAAAATGGCAAACGTACTATCAGGAAGACACTTGTTAACACTGATGAATCATACTGCAGATGAAATCGTCTATTTGTTAAATTTAGCTCAAGAGCTTAAAGAGCAGAAGAAAAATGGTGTTGAACTCGCGAGAATGCAACGCAAAAACATTGCACTTATTTTTGAGAAATCATCTACTAGAACACGTTGTTCCTTTGAAGTTGCGGCGTATGACCAAGGTGCGCAGGTCACGTATTTAGATGGAACAGGATCTCAAATTG